>NZ_JBXAXV010000004.1:0-184787 GCF_056781955.1 Dellaglioa sp. CoH-57-MRSF-20 | reverse complement strand
AATACTGGGATAAAGCCATTTAGAAACATATTAAATTTTATATTATTTCATCCGTCAACTTGACAGGGCCTAGTACATTGTTGAAACTTTTTTTCATTATTTAATGTATCGAACTGCGGTACCATATGCGGCAACTGATTGCATATCTTGACCAATTGAACCGGAATCAAAACGCATCATAACAACTGCATCAGCACCCATGCTTACTGCATTGTCGCGTAAACGATCAATAGCAGTATCTCTTGATTCAGCCATCATTTCTGTGTAGGCCTTAATTTCGCCACCGACAATATTTTTAAGACTGGCACCAATGTTTTTGATAACATTTTTAGATTGTGTTGTAAGGCCAAAAACTTCCCCAATTACTTCATATTCTCTACCCGGAATACTTTCCGTTGTAACGACTAGAATTTTATCTGACATCTATAAAACCTCCCTTTATTAGTATCTTCATAGTAACATAGTTACTTTATAAGAGACTGCAGATTTGAACTGATTATTTTGTCTCTTGGAGGACTTTAATTGTTTTAACTTTAACATTAGTTGTAGGTTTATCACTTGAATTAACTGCAACTGCGGCAATTTTATCAACAACATCCATCCCTTTGATAACTTGACCAAAGACAGTATAAGTACCATCAAGTGAAGGTGTGCCACCATTTTTGTATGCATCAATAATTTTTGACGGTGTGCCATCTTTAATATCAGCACTGGTACTTACATCTTGGTTATTTTGAACAATGTAGAATTGACTACCAATTGAATCAGGTTCTGACGTTTGTGCCATCGCTAAAGCACCACGGATGTGGTAAAGGTTACTTGAAATTTCAGCACCGAATGTATGACCATAAATACTTTCGCCACCAGTACCATCCCCTTTAGGATCGCCACCTTGAATCATAAATTCGTTAATAACACGATGGAAGAGGGTATTATTATAGTACCCTTTTTTACTATGAGTAATAAAATTCTTCACAGCTTTTGGTGCATATTCCGGGAATAATTTGATTTTGATATTTCCCTTTGTTGTCTGAATATCTACGACAGCTTCTTTTTTTGTTACTTTTGAACTAAGTTGTGGTAGTTCAACGTTTGACGCTACACTTGATGAAGAAGTAGTAGTTTCCGTATCATTTGTTGTTTCTGCATTTTGATGGTAGAAGAAGAACCCAATTCCCCCAAGAATAATGATAATAATTACTGCAATTAAACCAATCATTTTTTTGTTTTTCATATTAACCCCAAACTTTCTTTATTTAATTACTCTAGTTTAACGTACGAGGTAGAAGTTATACAAGTCTTAACTTAAACATCCAGTTTAGCGCTTGTATATAGTCATTATGATTGTTATATTTAACATATATAAATGGGGATGACTCACGGTTAAATGAGGATTTAATACTTATATGAACGTTATCAATTGTGAACGATATAAAAATTTACATAGTTAGAGGATTACAATACAATTATCGAAATGGATTAGTCAGATTTTGTATTGTTAAGAAAAGTAGTAGGGGGTTACGTTTTGTTAGTTGGTAATAAATTGGGAAATTTAGATTTATACATAGAAAAAATAATAAATAATGTCATGGCAAGAGATGTGACTCGTGTCACAGAATCGGGGATGGCATAATGGTAAAACAAAATAAGAAAGATAAAGAAAGATGGCGTCATCGGCATCCGTGGATTTTTAGAGTTATTGCAATATTTGGTGTTTTATTTTTATTAGGAGTTACGACGATAAGTATTTATATTGCGACAGTTATTAAGTCCGTGCCAACAGTTACAAGTCAGGAATTAATATCTGATGCCAGTTCAAATATGTATGATAAAGATGGCCAGTTAATTTGGTCTTCAGCGCTGAATAAACGAGTTTATGTTAAGTCAAAAGACATTCCTGAAACATATAGTAATCTGTTATTAGCAACAGAAGATCAAACATTTTACAAAGACGCGGGATTTTCGCCCTCCGGCTTATTTAATGCGGGACTTTCTTCCATTAAATCAGCTGTAGGTAAAGGGTCAGCTCGAGGTGGATCAAGTATTGAGCAACAGTTAATTAAATTAACTGTTTTTTCAACGAGTAATAAAGATCGGACTGTAGACCGGAAAATAAAAGAATTTTTCTTAGCGCAACAGTTATACCATAATTATAGTAAGAAACAGATTTTAGAGTTTTATGTTAATAAAATGAGTCTAGGCGAAGGATCATATGGGGCACAGACCATTTCAGAAACGTATTTTGGTAAAACTTTAAAACAATTGAGTATTAGTCAACAGGCAATTATAGCTGGATTGGGCCAAGCCCCTTCTACCTATAATTTATATTCAAACCCTAAAGCCGTTCAAACACGCCGAAATATAATATTAAAAACAGGGCTTGAGAATAAGGTAATTACAAAGAAACAATATAAAATTGCTGTCGCAGAATCAGTGACAAAAGATTTACAGAAACGCCATTGGATGGAAAATTCTGTTACAAAAAAAATTCTTGAAAATAATGCTTATGTTACTTCTGCCTTAGAACAAGTTAGCGATAAAGGGTACGATTTAGCTAAAACTCCATTACAAATTACAACAGCGCTTGATTCAAAGCAAAATGCGACTGTTAAAAAATTAGCTGATAATAAAAAATATTATCAAAATTCAGCAGAACAATCTGCAATTACAATTACAGATCCTAAAACGGGGAATATTGTTGCTCAATATGGTGGACGTCATCAAAAAACTGCCTTCAGTTATAATCGGGCAATTTCTACGCAGCGTTCGTCAGGATCAGGAATTAAGCCACTATTAGATTATGGCCCTGCTATTGAATACTTTGGGTGGGCAACCACACATGCCTTAGATGGCACTTCATATACTTATCCGGGAACTAATCTTGTTGCTCAGAATTTTGATAAAGTGAGTTATAAATCAATAACGATGCAAAACGCATTACGAGTTTCGGCTAATACACCAGCAATTAGAACGTTAAATACTGTTGGGAGTGCGAAGGCTAGCCAATTTTTAGCACAAGTAGGGATGGCTCAAAATAATGCACCTGCGGGGTCGCAGGCTATTGGACTCGATGTTTCTACCGAACAAATGGCGACAGCATATGGCACCGTTTCAAATGGCGGAACCTATCATGCGGCTCGTTACGTCACAAGTCTAAAATTTTCAGATAATAGTGTTAAAAAATATGAGGTAAATAGTAAACGTGCTATGAAGGCCTCAACAGCATTTATGCTAACGTCAATGATGGAAGGCGTACCTAATGCCGGTGGGACAGCGCCTTCTGCAAGAATTGATAATGTTCATCAGGCAATGAAGACAGGGACCGTCGGTTATTCTGCTTCATCGGGATTTCCAGCGAATGCAAATATGGATGTCTGGATGAATGGGTTCACTAAATCAACTTCTATTTCGATGTGGTTAGGGTATGATGAACCAATGAAAAAAGGACATTATATTACTGATGCTGCATCTGCAATGACAAATGTTAATTTATATCGTGACCTAATGGTACATTTTTCAAAAGAAAAGAATGCTGATAATAGTGAGTGGACAAAACCATCAACTGTTATACAATTGTCAGGAACTGGTCTTGCAGCTCAATATGAACCTAACGATAAAGTAGTAACGTTAGGCGTTAAAGAGCCAGAAAAAATTGATGTAAAAAAAGCTAAAATATATAAAACGTATTTGTCTAAAAAGATTGCTGAGGACACGTTAAAAATAAAATTAGAGGATCCTTCATATCACAAGAAACCTGAAGCATATAAAATTGGTTCATGGGAGCAGTCAACTCAGAAAAAATTAAATAATGTTCAGAAAAAATTAGACAAGGCTAATGATGGCATTAAGGCGGCTAAAGAGACGTTAGAGGGTGAATAAAAATGGAACCGAGATCAAGAGGGACAAAGCAAACAGGAAAAAAAACTGTTAACCGAGAAAATAAAGCAGATTTTAAACCAGAACAAGCTAGTCATAAATCGATACGACAATTTTTAAAGTGGGCGTATCGTATTTTGTTGTTTATTGCGGTTAGCTTGAGTATTTGGAGCGTCTATACGGTTATCAATCGGTATCAAATTAGTCTTGATTGGTCCAAAAATGATAATTCAAAATTAACAATGGCAAATCAAACGCCAGACTCACTCTACGACTCTAATGTTAAGTCTAAAGAAGCAAAACAAAAGTTTAATGAAATTTATGCAGATAGTTACAACATTAAAACAGAGGAGTTAACGACTAAAGCAACTTCAAGTGAAATGAAAAAATTAGATGATACATTATCAAATATTTCTAAGAATTCACGTGCTGATTACCAGACAAAATATGATAATTTATTAAAAAAAGTGAAAGTGAATTCATTATACCAAGATGTATTTGTTAAGGATGATGAACAAACAGTTAAAGTAAATGTGACCCCTGGAACGATTCAAAAATTGAATAATGAACAATTTGGGTACATTAATCAGTTATTGATTAATTCTTCAAATAAAGATCAATTTGCCAATCGAATTTATACACTACAAAAAAATTTGGCAAAAGATGCAATAGCAATAAACGGTGTAATGTCCATTGCCATGAAGACAGCCACGTATGACCCTTTGTCAGGTAATGTAGAAATCTTGAAAAAAAGTACAAGTCAGCAAATAGATGACTATACGAATGCTGTCAGTAAATTACACTATTCATGGAATAATCTTGCCTTTTTAAATCAAATTGAAGAAGTGATAGCTAAAGATTTAGCCACACAGACAGAGCAGTATCAGGTATTTGATGATTATAAAAAAGATCTTTCAGATAAGAAACAAGCCGATAAAAAGTTGGTTTCACTTGAAGAAACTTTATCTCATGCATTAAAAAAACAGGCTGAAGATAAGAAACAAGCTGAAATTTATATAAAAGTTCCTAAATTTGGATCTCAATCGGAAGCGCAAAAGTGGGCCAACAAAAACCATATAGAAATTGTATTTGTACAGAAATGGTCTGGGAAAAACATGATATTATCGGAGCCGAGTGAAGGAAACTTACTTAAGCGAACAGATAAATTAAAGGTAATTATCCAACACCAAAGTTATAAGGGAACTTCAGCAAATAAAATTTACTCGGGAGCAAGTAAAAAGTCATCCAGCGCATCAAGCCAGGAGGCAAAGGCAAGTTCTGTAGAAGAATCAAGTTCAACGGATGAAACAAGCTCTAGTTTAGAAGCCGACGCGTCATCAGATACAGCCGTAAGCAGTTCAGAATCAAGTGCTATTAGTAGTAGTACAAGCCAGGTAAGCAGTTCATCAGCTACTAAAATACAGTAAAAGTAGTTACAATACATTAAAATTGATGGTATTAAAATATATTACGAAAAAAAACTAAAAATATTCATATTATTTAGTTATACTAATGGAATATAAGACCGCTCAAAGTAGCAGATAAGATTATGATTTTCATTAAATTGGAAATGAAAGAGGAATAATATGAAATTATTGATGGTAGAGGATAATAAGGCAGTTTCTGAAATGATGTCGATGTTTTTTCAAAAAGAAAAATGGGACGTTCAGTACGCTTATGATGGTAATGATGCTGTTGCTATGTTTAATGAAGATCCGGATAGTTGGGATATGATTACGCTTGATTTGAATTTGCCTGGTATGGATGGCATGCAAGTCAGTTCTACGATTCGAAAAGTTTCAGCTAATGTCCCCATTATTATTTTAACGGCACGCGATACCGAAAGTGATCAAGTTCTTGGATTAGAAATGGGCGCAGATGATTATGTAACAAAGCCTTTTAGCCCAATAACATTGATTGCTAGAATTAAGGCCCTTCACCGCCGGGCAGAAAAACCAAGTGTTGGAACTGACGATGAAACAGAAAATGAAAGTACTAGTTTTGATATTGTCACAACTCACTTTAAATTAAGTACAGCTCGTCGAGAAGCATACTTACAAGACGTTTTAATTCATGATTTAACACCAAAAGAATTTGATTTGTTGAAAACGTTGGCCAATAAACCAAAACAAGTCTTTTCAAGAGAAAAACTATTGGAATTAGTTTGGGATTATGAATTTTTTGGTGATGAACGAACAGTTGATGCACATATTAAAAAATTACGTCAAAAAATTGAAAAAGTGGGTCCACAAGTTATTCAAACGGTGTGGGGTGTCGGTTATAAATTTGATGACTCAGGAGCTGGTTACTAATGAAGCTACTTTATCAGCAAATGTTAGCATTCTTCGCGGTTATTATTACATTGGTCATTGTATTTGGCGCTTTATTTTTAAATTTCACGAGTGATATGGTCTATAAAAATACATGGACACAATTGGAAGGTTACTCGGATAGTTTAATGTCAGAATCAATGGTTTTAAAAACAACCGATTCAAAAACGCAATTTAATTTAAACTTAAATAATTTAAGAAATGCAGAATTAATTTTAAAAACGCAAAATGTTCGATTTACTATTTATACTAAAAAATCTAAAATTATCTATCCTGATAATGCGGTACAGGACAATATTACAAGTGAGCAGTGGAAAAAATTGGAAAATGGTGAAGTTGTTCACCGTACACCGCATATTAATAGACAATTAAAAACAGATATGAAAGCAATTAATATGACCGATATTTTGAAACCTTATTTTTATAATGGTAAATTATATGCGGTTATATCGGTTGGAGCCAATGTTTCTAATATTCAATCCAATATGAGTCAAATGACTCAGAATTTGGTTATTGCGTTTATTGTCTCTGTTATCGCTGGAATTATTTTGAGTTATCTTTTAGCGAGATACTCTGTTTCTAGAATTAATCGATTGAGACGTGCAACTCGAATGGTTGCTGATGGTAATTTTGATGTGCATATCGAAAGTAGACATCGAGATGAAATAGATGATTTGGCACAAGATTTTGATGGCATGGTTTCTTCATTGAAAGAATCAGAGAAAGAAATAAAACGTCAAGAAGAACGTCGTAGACAATTTATGGCTGACGCTGCACACGAAATGCGTACACCGTTGACAACTATTAACGGACTACTTGAAGGGCTAGCATACGATGCAATTCCAGAAGAGAGCAAAGGGAAGAGCATTGAACTAATGCAAAGTGAAACTAAGCGATTAATCCGATTAGTCAATGAAAATTTAGACTATGAAAAAATTAGGACAAATCAAATTACGCTAGCACCAAGTAATTTTGATGCGGTTATTGTTTTGAATAACATCGTTGAACAACTAACAAAAAAAGCAATAGAAGCCGACGATAAGATTGAATTAAGTGTTCCTAAAAACTTAATGGTTTTTGCGGATTACGATCGATTTGTGCAAGTTATTTTTAACATTACGCAAAACGCCATTCAATTCACTCAATCAGGAACGATTCATATTTCAGCTGAACGTGGTTACCATGAAAGTATCTTTAGGATTACTGATACAGGTATTGGCATGACAAAAGACCAGCTAGAAAATATTTGGGAACGTTACTACAAGGCAGATCCATCTCGTAAGAGTACTAAGTACGGAGAATCAGGATTGGGATTATCAATTGTTCATCAATTAATGCAACTTCATAACGGAAAAGTTGAAGTGATGAGTACTGAAGGAAAAGGGACAACGTTTACATTGACGTTTCCAAATCAAGAAAATGAATAAATAGTTAAAAAATTATTAAAGAATGATTTCTATATACAAATAGAAATCGTTCTTTTTTGTGATATAGATGTAATTCTGTTACACTAAAAAGCGGTTAATAAGATTATTAACTAAGTTTAATATTACAAAATTGTTAGGTTAGTATGACATAGATGAATGCTAAACGGGGGAAAAAAAGTGTATACTATATTCATTCTAAGGGGGATGTGATAAATATGAGCCAAAAATGGCATGATTTAAAAGAAAATGAAGTTTTTATGTTTATCGTTCGAACTGCCTTTTATTTTATTGTATTGGCGATGCTAGTTTACCTGTATTCATTTAAAGGTATAAGTAATGGTACGTTTATCTATAATGAATTTTAAAGGAGAGCAAAGACATGATAAAAAATGTAATTAATCAAATTGATATGATCGCAATGTCCGATCCCAATCGCATTGTTTACAATGATTTGGGTGAGACAAATACTTATCAACAGTTAAAAGAAAAATCTGATGCATTAGCATTGCATTTGATTGAATTAAATTTAGATAATAAACGTCCAATTATGATATATGGAAATCAAAAATTTAATATGCTAGTGGCTTTTTTAGGAAGCGTTAAAGCAGGGCACGCATATATTCCAATTGATTCGCACTCACCAGCTGAGCGTTTAGAGTCAATTCAAGAAGTTGCGAAACCAGTCGCTTGTATAGCTGTAGCAGAATTACCTGAAGTTAAACTCGATGTACCTGTAATTTTATCAACTGAATTAACAGAAATTATTGAGAATAATCAAGGGGTAGAAGTTCCTGATCCTAGTTTCCAAGTAACTGGTAAAGATAACTTCTATATTATCTTTACATCTGGTACGACTGGACAGCCAAAAGGGGTTCAAATTAGTCATGATAACTTGATAAGTTACGTGAACTGGATGATAGAAGATTTCTCTCTACCAGAACATCCCAATAGTCTATCTCAGGCACCATACTCATTTGATTTATCAGTAATGGACTTGTATCCTACATTAACTATGGGTGGTAAGTTATCTGTTTTACCTCAAGAAGTGACGGATAATTTCAAAGTTCTTTTCCAAACGTTACCTACTCTGGACTTACAAGTTTGGGTTTCAACACCATCATTTATTGATATTTGTTTATTAGAACCAACGTTTGATGATAAACATTTACCAGATCTTAGTCGATTCTTATTTTGTGGTGAAGAATTAACTCACAAAACAGCTGCAGCATTGAAGCAAAGATTCCCAATGGCTAAGATATTTAATACGTATGGTCCTACGGAAGCAACAGTTGCGGTTTCGAGTGTTGAGATTACTGATGCTATTTTAGAACAATACCCACGATTACCAATTGGTTATGCCAAATCAGATACAAAGATGGTTGTAGTTAATCCAGAAAATGAACTAGTACCAAATGGTGATGAAGGTGAATTAATTATTGCTGGACCTAGTGTCTCAAAAGGTTATCTTAACAATCCTGAAAAAACGGCCAGTGCTTTTTTTGAAATGGATGGCGTAGCTGCCTATCGAACTGGTGATGCAGCAATCATAAATTCTGAAGGGATGTTGTTATATCGTGGACGAATTGATTTCCAGGTTAAACTACATGGTTACCGAATTGAATTAGAAGAAGTTGACCATCATGTGTCATCGCATCCATTTGTAAAACAAGCAATCACTATTCCAAAATATAATAAGGATCATAAAGTGGTTCAATTAATTGCGTATGTTGTTCAAAATGATAATCCAGTTGAACGAGACTCAGAATTAACAGTTGAAATTAAAAAATACTTGTTAGATACAATGATGTCATATATGATTCCACAGAAGTTTGTTTATGTTGATGTTTTACCATTAACGCAAAATGGTAAAATTGATCGGAAAACACTAATAAATGAGGTGAATGCTTAATGGTATCATTCCAACCTTATGTCAATCCGATGTACTTTCTATATCTTATTGTTGTTTTAATTCCAATTATTGTTGGTTTGCTTAATGGTAAAAGATTTAGATTGTATGAAACGTTAATTTCATTACTCTTTATTTTCTTAATATTTGGCGGTCCAAAACTTCACGAAGGCTTTAATTTACTTATTTATATAATTTTTGAAGTCTTACTTATCGGTTTATACATGAATTATCGTAGTAAGTATAATCAAACGTGGGTTTTTATTATGGCTGTCCTTTTAGCGATAGCACCATTATCCATCGTAAAAATAACACCAGCCATTAATAATGGTATACCATCAATTATTGGCTTTTTAGGAATTAGTTATTTAACGTTTAAAGCGGTTCAAATGATTATGGAATCGCGAGATGGTAGTATTAAGAAATTTGATTTGATGCTAACCTTACAATTTTTATTGTTTTTCCCAACTATCTCATCGGGACCAATCGATCGTTACAGACGGTTTGTTAAAGATTATCAAAATGTCCCAAGTCGAGAAAAATATTTAGAAATGTTACAAAAGGGTGTATTTTACATTTTCTTAGGTTTCTTATATAAATTTTTACTAGCATACCTATTTGGTACGATGCTGTTACCTCACGTCGCACGTATTGCATTACTAGACGGTGGTATATCGTGGGCCTTAGTTGGTTACATGTACACGTACAGTATGGATTTATTTTTTGATTTTGCTGGTTATAGTTTATTCGCAGTTGGTATCAGTTACTTTATGGGAATTGAAACACCTCCTAACTTTAATAGACCTTTCATCGCACACAATATTAAAGACTTTTGGAATCGTTGGCACATGACACTTTCATTCTGGTTCCGTGATTTTGTTTATATGAGATTAGTCTTTTTTATGATGAAACATAAATTAATTAAAAGTCGAATAACAACAGCTATTGTTGGTTATTTTGGATTATTCTTACTCATGGGATTTTGGCACGGGGTTACTTGGTATTACATTGCCTATGGCCTATTCCATGCGATAGCTATCGTCATTAATGATGCATGGCTCAGATTTAAAAAGAAACATAAAACCAGTATTCCAAGTAATAAATTTACAGAAATTTTTGCAATCTTTATTACGTTTAACATCGTTTGCTTAAGTTTCTTAATCTTTTCAGGATTTTTGGACAAACTATATTTTTCATAAAATAGATAATTAGAGGAGAATTGATATGAACACAAAAGATAAAGTTTTAGATATATTAGAAGAGACAACAGGTAGCGCAGAAGTTAGAAATAATTTAGATTTAAATGTTTTTGATGAAGGCCTATTAGATTCAATGGGTTCAATTCAATTAATCTTAGAATTACAAAATGAATTAGGTGTTGATATTCCAATTTCAGAGTTTGAACGTTCTGAGTGGGCAACACCAAATTTAATTATTGCAAAAGTAGAAAGCTTGATCTAAATGGGATTGAAAAAGAAGTTATTCATGATCATTGGGCCTGTTGTTTTGGCTGTTGCATTACTATTAGCCATACTACTTGCACCAGTCAATTATAATTTCAGTTCTGCAAAAACTGAAGAAAAAGCAGCAGTATCGCAATCTACTTTAATTTTAAAGGGCTCTGCTATTCGTCAAAAGGCATTAGATGATGGTTATGTGGCATTTATCGGTTCATCCGAATTTTCACGGATGGATTCGATGCATCCTTCAGTTTTAGCGAAAAAATATAATCGTTCATATCGTCCATTTTTAATGGGAACTGGTGGGACACAATCGCTTAATCATTATTTTTATTTACAAGGTATCAAAAATCAATTAAGAAATAAAAAAGCAGTTATGGTGGTATCACCACAATGGTTTGTTCCTAATGGTGTAAGAAAGCAGGTATTTAATAATTTTTATTCACCATTACAAACAACAGAGTGGTTACTATCTGCAAATGCTAACAGCCTGTCAGATCGTTATGCTGCCAACAGATTTATTACTTTAATGTCTGGTGAAGGAAATGAATCTGTACTGAATGCAATGCATAAAATTGCTGAAGGACAGTCGTTATCTGAAGCGGATGCTACGATGCTTCGCTTGAAATTAACGATTTTGAATCATGAAGATCAATTATTCTCAGGTTTTCCGATGGCCGATCGAACACAGACTATCGACAAACAAACTAAGAACCTTCCAGCAAAATATGATTTAAATAAATTAAATATTCTTGCCGGTAAATATGGTGCTAAATGGACAACCAATAATGATTTTGCAATCAAAAATAGTTATTGGGATAAAAATAAGCTTAACAAAAAAATTGGTAAGCTTGCAGGTACACAGACTAAATTAAATTATGATCATTCTGTTGAATTTTCAGATTTCCAATTAATTTTAAATCAGTTTGCTAAAGAACATACTGACGTCTTGTTTATTATTCCACCTGTAAACCAACGTTGGGCAAGTTATACTGGACTATCGTCGAAGATGCTAGCTAACTTTGATGGTAAGGTTACAAAGCAATTGAAATCCCAAGGATTTAATAAAATTGCTGATTTCAGTAAAGATGGTAATGAAGAATACTTCATGGAAGATACGATTCATTTAGGTTGGAAAGGTTGGGTTGCGGTTGATAGTTATGTGAACCCATTCCTGACTCAAAAACAAGTTAAACCTAAATATCATTTAAATAATTATTATTACTCAGAAGATTGGCAACAAGAATAAAAAATAATTGGAATAAACCCTTATTGCATATGCAATGAGGGTTTATTCTATTATAGGAGATTCTGCAAAGGGAATGATTTGCGGTTGAGTAAGTAACTCTGTCTGTTTAGTTGTGATAATAATGCTTAAATCTAATTGGCAGGTTAATTCTGTGACTAAATCAATGAAGAATCTTGTTTCTATTATTGAAAATTCATCAATTAAGCCTGATAAAATGATCACCGAATAATCGTTTAAGATAGCTCTAAAAATTAAAATAAGTGTTTCATCAAAGTGACTTAAATCAGTCGTTTTTTTGTTGATAAAATTCGGTGAATAGTGGTGAAAATATTGTCCATAAATTAATTTTGAAATAGTTTTATATGTTTTTTTGTGCTGTTTCTTAGATGTTAAACCCATATTTTGTGTGATAGTTAGATAAGGAACTATTAAGCTTAGTTCTTCAATTGTGATTAAAGTAACTAAATTTGAATTAATAAAGTCTTGATTTTCAAGTTGATTTACGAATTCAAATGATTTATCTAAAATGATTGAAACCGAATGGGTAGGGAATAATGAGGTTAATGATTGAGTTGTATTAGTGTATTTTTTTAGTTGCATTGTGATGCCTCCTATAATTTAATGAGATGAGTTACGGGTAGAGAATAAGACAGATAGGAATGAAATAAGGCTAATAGTTATACCGCCAGCAAATAGATATGCAGAATTAATGAATGATTCTTGCGAGATTAATGTACTAAATTGTACGTTTGTAGAGGAAATTAAAAAATTCCCATTAAAATTGGTTAATTTATGTGACAGTAATTCTAATAACTCAGAGGATATTTCTGAGGGAGAAAGTTGCATAGCTAATGAATGGGTTAGCCAATAAATATTTAGTTCTCTCAGCAATGAAGTATAGTTATTTTTAAAGAAGAAAATTAAAATTATCACTAAAATTAATGCTGCTATAAAGATAATAAGGACTTCAAGAGCGAATGCAAATGCGACTTTAGGCTGACTTTCGCCGATATTGTGTAAACTAAGATATTCGTTGATACGCTTGTTGATGATTTTTTTATAAACAACAATACTGATAGTAATACCCGCTATCAATAACCCAATAATAATAGGGTAGATTAGGCTGACTTGTTGTTTATGAATATCTGTTAAGACACTAAGTAAATTAGAACTAGATGTACTATTAACATTAATATGAGCAAGCATTTTTTTAAAACTTTTAAATGATTCAAATGAAATTTGATTAAATAATAAGTTTGAGAGACCGATTAGTATTGTGAAAAAAAATATGATAAATAACCCAACTGTTTGTTTCTTATGATAAAAAATACTAGATAATGATTGTAGAATTAAAGACATAATGACACCTCTTCGATTAATCTATATGACTAATTTTAAATAATAGTTATGAACATTATGTGAAGTTGTTTAGAATAAAAAAATAAACGTTACCGAAATTTATTTTTCGGTAGCGTTTATTTTGAACTGGTACTTGAACTTGAACTTGTAACAGTTTTTGAAGAAGAACTTGCAGTTGGTGCCTTTAATTCAGGAGCATCTGTTTGATATAAGGTTGTTGTCGACTTATTGCCATGTTTTGAATAGAGGCTTGTCGAATTGTTTTTAAGCGTTTCTTGTAATTTTAGTAATTTACTATATTGATTCTTATAGTTATAGTCACTTGGTTGCGTTGGCTTAAAATTCTTTGGTGTATAGTAACGTAATAAGTTTTGATTATTGACTGTATCCGATAAATTTAGTTCGGTACTGACTTTTGTCTGATCTTTCTTTATTGTTTCCTTAACAATTTTAGAAGGGTGCGTAACTTCTTTACCTGTTACATTATCATAAATTGTAGAATCTAAAACAGTATAATTAGGTGTAATGAAGTTTTCATTTCTAAACGCAACTGTCTGATCGTGATTCTTAGAAAATAAATCTGTCCCAAATTGAACATATGATGACGAATCTAGGCCTAATAAGTGAAGAAGGGTAGGTAAGACATCAACTTCACCACCATATTGATTTTGGATGCCACCATTTTTACTTCCAGGAATATTAATCATAAATGGAACACGTTGTAATTGTGTATTATCAAATGAGCTCCATGTTTCGGATGATTTACCAAGAAGTTTAGCAAGCTTCACATTTCTTGAATTTGAAATACCGTAATGGTCACCATAGAGGACAACCATTGTATTATTAGATAATCCAGATTTTTTTAAGTATGTGAAAAATTCTTTAACTGATTCGTCTAAATAATGAGCCGTTTGGAAGTAATTATTAACAGACGTATCACCTGTATCTGGAACTTCAAAGTCTTTATTTTTTGAATCAATATCAAATGGGAAATGATTTGACACGGTAATGAATTTTGCATAAAAAGGTTGCTGTAATTTTTCTAAATATTTAACTGAATCATTGAATAATAACTTATCTTTTAGACCGTATTCTAGAGTGTTATTTGCAGACGTATCATAATAACTTGAATCAAAGAAGTATTGGTATCCCATACTTTTATAAACGGAATCTCTGTTCCAAAATGATCCAATATTACCGTGGAAAACAGCACTAGAATAACCAGCGGTTTGATTTAAGATAGCGGGAGCTGCTTCAAATGTATTTTCGGATCCAAGAGATGTGAAAACAGATCCTTGAGGTAATCCATAGATACTTGTTTCTAAGAGATTCTCAGCATCAGATGTTTTACCTTGTCCGACTTGATTGAAAAAATTAGGAAAACTATAAGTTTCTTTACCATTGTATAGAGAATTTAAGAAGGGTGTGACTTCTTTTCCATTCACCTTAAAGTTAATTAAAAATTGTTGAAAACTTTCTAAATGGAGCACAATAACATTTTTACCTTTTGCGATACCATACATATTTGGATTAGGTGCTGCATAATGTGACTTTGTAAAATCAAGGACATCATTTAAATCAGAACTTTCAGCAGTATCGCGAACCCGATTGTTTTTAACTGTTTTGAAACTGTCGTAGACGGTATATGAATCAATTCCTAAGTATTTAACAATATAATTACGATCAAACGTTCTCGTAATTAATTGTGGTCGGTCAATTTCGCCTAATGTTAAACTTGCCAATGTTAGCATTATTGAGAATGATGTAATTGCAAACGCGTTAAGTTTACTGAATGGTCGAGTGTTAAATTTTAAATAGCGAGTTAAGAATAAGCAAATAATAAGCACTAAGTCAATGACGTAAAAAATATCGTGTGGTTTCATTAAAGCAAAAGAGCTGCCACTAATACCTTCAGAAACTTTAGAATAACCTAACATTGTATTAATTGTCATAAAATCAGTAAATTCTCGATAATAAATAACATTAAAAAATAGTAATGCTGAGTTCGCAATGTAAATTAAAAACATAGTCAAATATGAAATAACTGGTTTTTTAATGTATAATGCAAGTCCGAGTAGTAGCATGGTTGTGCCAAGTGGATTTAACAAAAGGACAAAGTATTGATAAATTCCTGAAACACCAAGGTTAAAATCAATAAGATATGCAGTAATTGTTTTTAACCAGAAAAGAAACAGAAGTAGGGTGAAAAATCCAAGCTTTGTGTTTAGAAATGTTCTAAATCGTTTGAGTGTCTGCACGGTTTGAACCGTCCTTTCGAGTATAATCAAATTAAAATCGTAACTGTAGTTTACAGTCTATATTAAATTTGTGTCAATTGATGCTAAGCTTTGTTAATGCATTTTTAACTTATTAAATTTACATGAAAAATAATGGTACATACTAAAATATCATGTTTTTATTTGTTAATATAGGAGAAGATGGAAGGTGAGGTTGAAAGAATGTTATTTTTATCAAAATTATATGAATACGTTTTACATCATTACTCACAAGGTATTAACCACTTTCCATTAATCCATCTTATTTTTTTAAGTGTTGATAAAACAATTTTTTACTTAATCGTGTATCTTGTTATTCGAGTAAGTATAGGGTTGTATCAAAAGAAAAAAATAAACTTCAGAACAGAATTTGTAAGGCTATTATTAGTTGCGTACCTCGTTTTATTAGTTGAATTGACGGTATTTAGATATGTCTATTTCCCATGGGATATCCGATTGAATTCAACCTATAATTTTCATTCTATCAATTGGACACCGTTAATTGAAACAATTAAACTGACAAATGGACAATCTTTGTTCGATTTCGTGTATAATCTATATGGTAACATTCTTTGGTTTGTTCCGTTAGGAATTATTTTACCCAGTCTAAAGCAATTTAAAAAGTATTCTCTAGTAAAAACAATGTTGGTTGGTATTTGTTTATCAATCGCTATTGAATGTGGACAGTTTGTACTAGGATCCGGAGTTAGTGATATAGATGATATCATTTTTAATTCATTGGGTACATTGATAGGCTGTGGGCTATATCTTATCTTAAATCAAATATTAAATAAAAAAGACGTTAAAAAATAGAAGGAGTGCTAGTCATTGAGAAAAGTAGAAATTATTTCACATGCAGCAAAAAAGTTTAAAAATGGATACCCATTAATTGATAAGGAAGATTTACAAACAACTCGTGATTTTAAAGAAGGAGAATGGGTTGCATTAACGCTACATAATCAATTTGTCGCTTATGGTTATTTTGCAGAACAAAATCGTGGGGATGGCTGGATTTTTTCACGAAATGAAGAATCACGTATTGATGAAGATTTTTTCTCAAAATTATTTAATAACGCTCGAATGAACCGTAAATCATTATTTACTAATAAGGAGACGAATGCCTTTCGTTTCTTTAACGGTGAAGGTGAAGGTATCGGTGGATTAACAATTGATTATTACGACGATTATTATGTATTTACTTGGTATAGCTTAGGTCTTTACCAACACAAAGATATGATTTATAGTGCATTTTCTGATGCAGTTACAAGTTATAAAGGTATTTATGCTAATCTTCGTTACGATACAAAGGGTGAACCATCAACATTCAAAGTTCGTGGAAAAGATGCACCTACGCCACTTATTGTTCAAGAAAATGGCCTTCAATTTGCTGCATATCTTAATGAAACAACGACAGGACTTTTCTTAGAACAACGTGAAATGCGTAAAGCAATTATGAATAAATATGCTGAAGGAAAACTTGTGTTTAACGGATTTAGTAATACAGGTGCAACATCAGTTGCTGCATCAGTAGGTGGCGCACTTAAAACAGTTAGTGTAGATGTGAATAATAAAAATATTGATCGTACAAAAGAACAATTTGTACTTAATAATATTGATCCTGAAAAACAAGAAATTCGTGGAATGGATGTTTTCGGCTATTTAGATTATGCAAAGAAACACCATATTAACTATGATTTAGTTATTTTGGATCCACCAAGTTTTGTACGTTCAAAGAAAAGAACATTCTCAGTTCAAAAAGATTATGTTCAACTTGCTGAAGATGCTATTGATATTACACAAAAAGATGGTGTTATCATGTTCTCAACTAATTCGGCAGGATTGACGCTCAAAAAATTAAAAGAACAAATCACAGAAGCTTTTGCTAATAAGAATCGTTCATTTACATTACTTGAAACATTCCGTTTATCAAGTGACTTTGTAACAAACAAGGAATATCGTCAAGGTAATTATTTAAAAACGTTAGTTATTAAAGTTGATTAATTAAAAAACAATCCTATTTATTATTAAATAGGATTGTTTTTTTTCGTAAAATATAAAAAATTCATAAAAACAAAATGCTTGTAATTAAACGTTTATGAGTGTTTTTGATGGATTTCGAATGTAACCCGTTTCAAATGTTGCTAAAGCTATCATCAAATTTTTGTTTTAAGGGTTGTAAATACGGTTACTTTACTGCTAAAATAGTTAAATCGCGAAAAAAGAATAAAAGAGAGAGAGTAGAGGATTTAATTAATTATGATTATCTTAATGGCAGTAATCCCTGCAATTGCATGGGGTAGTATTGGACTTATAAGTGGAAAACTTGGCGGAACTGCCAACCAACAAACAGTTGGTATGACATGGGGTGCCTTGATTTTTGGAATTGCCATTTATGGTATTTATCAACCAGAAATGGACACAAAAGTCTGGATTATTGGTATCGTTTCTGGTTTATTTTGGAGTTTAGGTCAAAATCAACAATTCCATGCTATGAAAGCAATCGGAATCTCAAAAACAGTTCCTGTTTCAACAGGCTTACAGTTAGCTGGTAATGCGTTGGCAGGTGTCATACTGTTTAATGAATGGAAGACAACTCAAATGGTTGTGATTGGTACTATAGCGATGATCGTTATTATTGCTGGTGCTGCTTTGACATCATTGAGAGATAAAAAAAATTCAGTTCTATCTGATTCAGAAAAAAATGAGAATACTGCTGCTGGTGTACGTGCTATTATTTTGTCAACAATTGGTTACGTAGGTTATACAATTGTTGTTCATTATGCAACAGTGGGCATGACTGCTGATGAATCACGTGCATTTACAATGGCAACAATCTTGCCACAAGCTGTTGGTATGGTTATAGGTGCTGGATTTGTTGCGCTTATTGCAAATGAAGTTATTATGCACTCATCAACTTTTAAAAATGTATTAACGGGACTTATTTGGGGCGCTGGTAACATCTTTATGTTCTTATCAATTCCTAAATTAGGTCAAGCTGTTAGTTTTTCATTTTCTCAAATGGGAGTGGTTATTTCAACATTCGGTAGTATCTACTTATTAGGAGAAAAGAAGACTAAGCATGAGATGATTTATGTCACACTTGGATCAATATTTGTTATTTTAGGTGTTATTATGTTAGGAATTATGAAAACTTTATAAAATGGTGAAGGAGTGTTAATCGATGGATTTAAGGAAAAAAGAATTTGCGACAACTCATCATGTTAGTAAATTAAAAAGAACCCTTAAAACCGGTGATCTCATTCTTTTAGGGTTAGGCGCAACAGTTGGTACAGGTATTTTCGTTGTTACGGGGAATGCTGCCAGTCAAGAGGCTGGTCCTGCCCTTATTTTGTCGTTTATTATTGCCGCAATTGCAGTTATAATGAACGGCTTTTCTTATGCAGAATTTTCATCAAGAATACCAGTTTCTGGTGGTTCGTATAATTATGTTTATGTTATTTTTGGTGAGTTTATAGCCTGGTTCGTTAGTTGGTTTACCATTTGTGAATATATTCTAGCGGGGGCTTCTGTTGCCTCAGGTTGGTCTGCGTATATGCAGGGGTTCTTGATAGGGCTTAATATCCACCTGCCTGTTGCGCTGAGTGCATCGTATAATGCAGCAAGAGGGTCATATATCGATATTATTGCTGTTATAATTACGTTAGTCGTTACATGGTTAACAACATTTGAAGCAAAAAAGGCACTACGTTTAAGCAAAATAATGGTATTTGTAAAATTTGCGATTATTCTTTTATTTATAGTAGTGGGTGTTTTTTACATTAAACCTGGTAACTGGCAACCCTTTATGCCATTTGGTACAAGTGGGGTAATGAGTGGGGCCGCATTAGTATTTTTTGCCTTTTTAGGGTTTGAATCTATTGCGATGGCATCAGACGAAGTAATTGATCCGCAAAAGACAATTCCAAAAGGAATTATTGGTGCGATAAGTATTTCTGCTATTTTTTATATTATTGTTACGTTAGTATTAACCGGAATTGTCCCGTATACACAATTAAATGTTAGTGATCCAGTTGCATTTGCGATGCGATTTGTAAATCAGAGTATTATTGGAAATATAATCTCGGTAGGTGCAATAATAACGCTTCTAAGCGTCTTAATTGCATTAGCCTATGGTTTATCGAGAATGATTTATTCGGAGGCGAGAGACGGATTATTGCCCCAATACTTAGCAAAAATTAGCGATAAGACGAATGCGCCCAAAGCAGCATCATGGACAGTCGGTATTTTTATTGCGATTGCAAGTGGGTTAGTGTCTATTGAAAGTTTAGCCAAATTGACTAATATTGTAACGTTAACCGTACTTGTTATTTTGGCTTTGGCATTAATAAGTTTAAGGAAACAATTTGGTGAACCTAGTAAAGGCCAATTTAGAGTTCCATTTGTACCATTGTTACCAATCTTGTCTATAATTATTTCAGTCTATTTGATGATTCAGTTACCGATTAATATCTGGGTTGCCTTTCTAATTTGGATTATTATAGGATTAGTTGCTTATTACGGTTACGGATATTCTCATAGTAAACAAAAAAAATAACGGAATTTGTAATTAAAGTTCTGTTTGACTGTTATATTTTCTACTAAGTATTGTATAATGTAAGTTGTTAAATAAAGAATATGAGGGAGATAATTAAAATGGCACATATTTCATTCGATAGTTCTAACTTATCAAAATTCGTCCAAGACAATGAACTTGGCGAAATGCAAGCACTTGTTACTGCAGCAGATAGTGAATTACGCAACGGTACAGGGGCAGGTAGTGATTTCCGTGGATTTTTAGATTTACCTAAAGACTACGATAAAGAAGAATTCGCTCGTATTAAAACAGCAGCTAAAAAAATTCAATCTAATTCAGAAGTTTTAGTCGTTATCGGTATTGGTGGTTCATATTTAGGTGCTCGCGCAGCTATTGAATTCTTAAACCATACATTCTATAACTTATTACCAGCTGAAAAAAGAAATGCACCTCAAATCTTATTTGCTGGAAATTCAATTAGTCCTTCATACGTACATGATTTAGTAGATTTAATTGGTGATCGTGATTTCTCAGTTAATATTATTTCTAAATCAGGTACAACAACAGAACCTTCAATTGCTTTCCGTGTTTTCAAAGAAAAATTAATCGCAAAATATGGTAAAGAAGAAGCTAACTCACGTATCTACGCTACAACTGATCGTAAAGTTGGTGCCTTAAAAGTTGAAGCTGATTCTGAAGGCTATGAAGCATTTGTTATTCCTGATGACGTTGGTGGCCGTTTCTCAGTTCTTACTGCTGTTGGTTTATTACCAATTGCTGCTTCAGGTGCTGATATTGATGCCTTGATGCAAGGTGCTGAAGACGCACGTGTTGAATATTCAGATGCTGATTTAACAAAAAATGAAGCATATCAATACGCAGCTTTACGTAATATTTTATACCGTAAAGGTTACACAACTGAAATTCTAGAAAACTACGAACCAAGTTTACAATATTTCTCAGAATGGTGGAAACAATTGATGGGCGAATCTGAAGGTAAAGATCAAAAGGGTATTTACCCATCTTCAGCTAATTTCTCAACTGATTTACATTCATTAGGCCAATATATTCAAGAAGGCCGTCGTAACTTGATGGAAACTGTAATTAATGTGGGAACTCCCGTTAATGATACTGCTATTCCTGAAGAAGAGGGCGATCTTGATGGCTTAGGCTACTTAGAAGGTAAGACAATGGACTTTGTTAATACAAAGGCTTTCCAAGGTGTTGTTTTAGCTCATACTGATGGTAATGTTCCTAACATGATTTTGAACATTCCTACACAAGACGCTTACACATTAGGATATACAATTTACTTCTTTGAAGCAGCTGTAGCTGTATCTGGTTACTTGAATGGAATTAACCCATTTAACCAACCAGGTGTTGAAGCATACAAAAAGAACATGTTTGCCTTACTTGGTAAACCTGGCTTCGAAGACCTTTCAAAAGAATTAAATGCACGTCTTTAAGATAAAAAAGTTATAAAATAAAAATCGTCTGAACTTTTAAAAGTTCAGACGATTTTTATTTGGAATAAATTAGTTCTTTTTGATCATTTTGTAATTTTCGTCATAATATTTACCATTACGAATATCATCTGGCATACCAACATAAGGTTCTTCATTGATAACATCTTCGTTATTTTGACCGGCATCACCGATGTAAGTGATTGTAGCAAATTCTGGGACAACCATTTTAGGATATGTTTCGTATTTTTCACGAGATTCTTCCATCAAATCGATATGGTCATTTTGGTAAGTAACTGTAATTTCAGGATGTTCTTGAACCCATTTAGGGAAGAAGATTGTTCCGTTAATTTTCATTTCGTTAGGTAAGAAATCTAGAGCGACATCAGTACCTGTAGGTTCTGTCCAAGCAATTTTATAAATACCTTCAGTAAGCATAACGATGTGAGCTTCTTGATCAGTTACCCAACGTCCAGCAACCATACCACCATGGATACGGTAGTCAACAGTATGATCATTTTTAGCGTACCATTCATATTCCCAACCGTTATCGTAAGTATATACAAAATGTGTACCTAAGAAATCATCTAATGTTTTAAACTTTTTTTCTGTATTTGTCATAATTTTTGTTCTCCTTTAAAGTGTTTATTTATACATGTAAAAGTTTACATGTTTTTGTTTACTTGATTATAGTATACTGATAAGTATTAAAAGTCAAGTTAAGGGGAAAAATGGCAAAAAAAAATAAATTACAATATATTATTTTAGGATTATTGAATCAAGAACCATTATCGGGGTACGATATAACTAAAGCATTTACGACTGATATTGGAGAATTTTGGCAAGCAGGACATAGTCAAATTTATCCTGCTCTTAAAATAATGGAAAAAGATGGATACATTACGCATGAAATTGAAATAGCAGGTACTAAGTTAGAAAAGAAAATATATTCTATTACATCACAAGGTAAAAAAGTTTTAATGGATTGGTTAGTATCAGATAGTGGGGAATTAAAACCGATTAAAGACGAATTTATTTTGAAACTTTATTTTATTAAAAATAAAGATGACGTTCAATTACAGCAAAGATTAATTGAGCAATTACAGTTACATCAAGTAAAATTAGATCATCTTGAAGGAAGAATGAAATTAATTTTTTTCTCAGAAGAAGAAATCAACAAACAATATGGTCATTATTTGATTTTAGATCATGCAATTGAACGAGAAAAATACTGTGTTAAGTGGTTTAAAAAGTATCTTAATTAAATAATAGACGCTTATAAAACGTCTATTATTTTTTTATTGAAGGTCTTTTTTTCTAATCTTAATCTTTTTGACTTATAAATTATGCTAGAATATGGTTATTAAACAAAAAATAAAAGGGCGGTTTCTATTTTGAAAAGAATGACGAAATATGTATTATTTTTATCTAGTGTGATAGTAGGTATTGGTATCGGAGCATATCAGGCCTCGGCTAATACTTCGAAGCCTGAAGGTGTGATGGGGTCAAATGTACCTGAATCATTAGTTAAATCAGCATCTTTATTGAGTAAATCGGCTACAAATCGCGATAATTCAATTCCTGATTTATCAGAATTTCAAGGATCATTTACAGATGCACAAGCTAAAGTATTAAAGAAAAATTTTAAATTTATTATTTTACGTGTTCAATATGGGTCAAATCGTAAAGATTTAGTGATTGATCATAATATTGCGATGATGAAGAAATATAATATTCCATATGGTGTTTATTCATTTAGCCAATATGAAAATGTTGCTGATGCTAGAGTAGAAGCGAAAGACTTATATAACCGTGCCAAGGATGCTAAGTTCTTTGTCAATGATTATGAAGATCAAACGGTTACGAATGCTAGCAAAGCAAATACTAACGCCACAACAAAAGCCTGGGCTGATGAGATGGCTAAATATGTAGGTAATCGTAAAATTATACTTTACTCTTATGCTAGTTTTATGAAAACATATGCCAGTACGGCTGTTAACGCATATGATGGTTTTTGGTTAGCTGCATACCAAAGTAATGAGCCAATGGAAACAAGTCATTCGTTATGGCAATATACAAGTAACTTTACAAATCATGGTTTATCAGGGGTTGGAAACATTGATGCAAGTATCATGTCTGGTAAAAATGCTGATTGGTTTTTAAGTGCATCAACAGATAACAAACCAACAGAAAGTACACCACCCACGAACGCAGCTGGGAAAGCACAAAGTTATAATGAATTAGTTTCAATTAAAAAATCTGGATATAATGTTTGGGGTAATTTTAGTTGGAATAAAGTTAAAAATACGACAACTGGAAAAATTGGAAAAGTTTATAGCGCAAAATATTACTATAATCACAGTAATGGTAACAAATATTACTCATTGTACGATAGTAAAGGCAAATGGGCTGGATATGTAAATAGTAACGCAATGGAGGTTGCTTCAGCTAAAGAATTTAAAGCAACCGCTAAAATTACTAAACGTGATTATACTATCTGGAGTAATTTTTTCTATACGTCAGCAAAAGGAACAACAGCTAATTATTATGGTCAAAACTTAAATGTCAGATACAGATATACATTGGGTAATGGTAACGTCTATTATTCACTTTATAATAATGCAGGTACATGGTTAGGTTATATGAATAGTAATGCTTCAAATTTAGTTTATTCATCATATGATAAGATTGTTTCTGTTAAAAATAGCTATACTATCTGGGGTAATTTTAATTGGACAAGTAAAAAAGGATCTACAGTTACTAACTCCGGACAGACATACAATGCTAAATATGCGTATAAGATTAATGGTAATACGTATTACTCACTATATAATGGTAATAATGTTTGGAAAGGCTATGTTAACAGTAATGCTACGAATACCTTAGTAGCTAAATCATTAAAGGCAAAGGTCAAAATTAGCGATAAAGGTTATAATGTCTGGGGTAATTTCTTGTGGTCATCTAAAAAAAGTACTTCTAGTAATTACTATGGTCAAACATATAACGTTAGATACAGATATACTACAGGAAACGGAAATATTTACTACTCACTTTATAACGATGCCGGTAAATGGATGGGTTATGTGAATAATAAAGCAACTAGCCATATTTATACTAAATACAATAAAATTGTCTCTGTTAAAAGAAGCTATGATATCTGGGGTAATTTTAATTGGACGGTAAAAAAAGGGTCAACTATAGCTAACTCAGGTACGAAATATACAGTAAAATATGCTTATTCAATTAATGGCAATAAATATTACTCGATATACAATGCAAATGGTAAGTGGCAAGGATATGTAAACAGCAACGCATTTTAAATGAAAATAGTTCTAAGTTAATTGTTGTTGATGAATTATGATATTGAAAGACAGTGTGACTTAAAAATGCCTCATAATCGTTAGACCTACGTCTAATAATTATGAGGCATTTTTTATATTGATAAATTTAAAGTTGATTTTGAACGTAACCTAAAGTGCATAGTAGGAACCGGATGATAAATAATTATTTAATTTAAAAATACAGTCATACAACAGCAGCTGATGAGAGGGTATACGGTTATTATTGCAAAAAAAAAACCTACCCGAAGGTAAGTTTCAAAGGCTTATAATTAAGCTTTAACAACGTTAGTTGCTTGTGGTCCACGATCAGAATCTTCAACATCGAAAGTAACTGCTTGGCCTTCGTCAAGTGATTTAAAACCGTCACCTTGGATAGCTGAGAAATGAACGAAAACGTCGTCGCCAGATTCGCGAGTAATAAAACCAAAACCTTTATCTGCATTAAACCATTTTACTGTACCTTGTTCCATAATATGAAACCTCCATGTGCTGTAAGCACTAATATATTTTGCATTTGTTGATTGAACTATTAAAAAGAAGTGTGTTCATAAATGAAACAAATCACCTTTAAATAACCGAACCATAAATACATAAGTTTAATATAACATCTAATGACGATTAATGCAAATGTTATTTGCTCGATTTAGTGTGTTTTTTAAGATAATGCAGTAATTCTGTTTCATTACGAAATTCATGTGGGCTAACTTGATTATGAAGTCGAATCGTAATTTTATTAATTTTGATTCGACCAGTCCAAGTATACGTGTATTCAACGATAAATCTATTATTGAGATCATCCTCATCTAAGCCAAAATTAAGTACGTAAATACGATCTGGAACCATTAATGGATTGAGATGTTCTTTATCGTAATAAATTTTGTTTGCTCTTAAGAATTTTTTTGTCTTACTTAACATAGTGTATAAACCTCCAAACTATTATTATAGTGTATTCAAAATGAAGGAGACAGAATTGAATCGGGGATTTAAGTTGCTGTCACTTTATTAATTTAAGTACCATCATTAAAATATCTCATTTAGTATATCATAAATAGAACATAAAATGAGAAAATACTATATAAATCATTCGGAAAAATTGACAATAAACAAAAACATGTTAAGGTTATAGTAGCTCAATATTAATATTCTTAGTATAAATTATTCAGTTTGATGATTTCTATTCATTTATTCACGCTGGCGCAACCAAGGAGTTGCAAGGATGTAAAGTAGGTAGGGTTACATCGTTTAGAAGTAGAATTAGTAACTTATTTTAAAATTAATTAACTCAAAATTAAATATAAATATTCAGTGAGAAGGCTACCAGCAGAATTTGTTGGTAGCCTTCGTCAATTAAAAATATATATAGCATTAAAAATTAATAGCGGGTATGAATGTTAGAAACTTTAAAATATAACCCTTTATTACTTTATTGAAGTATTTAGAGTGTACATACAAAGGAGGTAGGTATTGTTTACCTGCTTTTTTTAGTGTTTAATATGTGAGTGTATAAAAATAAAGGGGTGTTGGATAATGAAAAGGGTAGTCGTATTATGTGCTTCAACAATGGTTGCATTATTATTAGTTGCATGTGGGAACAGCAATAGTGCAAGTAAGGAATCGTCATCATCTGAGGTAAAATCATCTAGTTTGCAGAAATCAAAAAGTGAATCAAATAAGAAAGAGTCTATAAAAAAAGCAAAAGTATCTTCTGAAAGTAAAGCATCATCAGAATCAGCTGCCAAAGAATCAAGTATGGTAGCTGAAAGGTCATCTAAGGCAGCTAATCTTGTGAGAAATGAATTAAAAAAAGGATTTAGTTTTGCTCCAATCAAATATAATGGTGAGGACATCAGTAAAGCTATGGAAGATGGTACTGCTCCACGGCACTCCCTTTTTGATTTAATTACTCTAGGTTACGCAAAAAGTGATACAGTGGTTCGTACACAGCTGGGAAAAGATAGAGCCTATAATTATACGTATAAGATAACCGATAAGTTTATTATAATGAGGGGTGAATCTGGTTCACATCGCATACCTTACACAATAAAGGGATCACATATAACATATGGAGAATGGATAGAAAAACAATCTAATGGAACAAAGCTTACTTATGAGTTTGCATTAGAAACGACTGCCAAAGATGCAATAGACGCACAGCAAACTCAAAATAAAATATAATGGTTAATTGAAACATCCATACTGTGGATGTTTTTTTGTACGCCAAAATAGAAAATGTCGTACGGGTTATTGCGGCATTTGGGGCTGAACAAACTTAGTATAAAATATCTTTGAATGGTTAAAAATCTAACAAAACCTGCGACTATTAGTATGAAAATATAGATTATGTTGTACAGAGTTTTATAAAAGTGCATAAGGTGAATACGAATATTGATTACCTATCATTTTTAGTGTTTAATTTAAAGGTAAATAAATTTTAGGGGAGTTTCAAAATGAAAAAGGTATTGGTAACGTGTGGGATAGCAATGATGTTATTATCATTAACTGCGTGTGGGAGCAGCAATTCAAAAAAGGATGAATCATCTTCTATTGATTCTAGTAAATCACAAGCAAGTTCAAAGAAAATAGCTAGTTCAATGAGTAGAGAAGTTTCATCGTTAAAAAAAGAAAAAAGTAAATTACAGGAAACGAAAAAACAGGCAAGTAGGAATGTAGGAACTCTGACAGTTCAGCAGATGAAAGACCATCCTAAACAGTCAGCTGTAGCAATCGCTTATTATGGTGCAAATCGTTTTTGGAATGGTTTAACGGATAAAATAGCAGATGGGTTCAATGTTTCAATTAAAACACCTAATTCAAGTACAGTTAAGTATTATATTCAAAAAGGTGATAATCCATATTATAGATTACTGGGGGATGTACATAATACTGTAGCTTATTATGACAATGCAGATAATGAACTACAAAAAGTTGGTATGTCGACAATAGCTACTTATGTAAATCAAAAGTTAACTGATGGTAGTCGAAATACTCTAGTGAATAACGTTATCATCAATGCTAGTGATGATACACAACAATCCAGTGATGGGCTATCAATATCAATTGATGAAGCGATTAAACTGATTATCAAACATGAAAATTCAAATGATAATTACGGCAATTTTAACTTGATAATAACAGATAGAAGTAAAAGTACTATAACTAAAATTAATAATAATGATGATATTCCTGCAGCGTTGGGAGGATACGTACCCTATGGAAATGGTGGTTGGGAAATAGAGTTGGTGTACACGGGTGCAAGTCTTCGAGAAAAATATTACCTAGTGCCTGATCATAACAAAACAACCGTTTCACTTAAAACTATCTCACGCTATTCGACTAGACCAGACATAGATACAGAAAACTTTACGCTAAACCGTTAAATAAATATAATACTTTATAGTGATATTCCATAATGGTTCATTAATGCATTCACAAACGTGAGTGCTTTTTTTGTAAAAAATGAAATATGGAACTGGGAATCTTCAGATAAATACCGGGCCTTAGAATATTAGCTAAAATTTAGAAAA
The DNA here is from genome assembly GCF_056781955.1 of Dellaglioa sp. CoH-57-MRSF-20. The sequence continues at coordinate 156,042 of NZ_JBXAXV010000004.1, read as the reverse complement.
GCAAAATTAATGAATTTCTTAGCATAGTAGCTAAAAAGTATATACACTAATAGTGTTGACGAAAGTGCAAACATTTAAAAAGCTAAAGAAATAAACTATACTATCTAAAATGATCCATCATGAATGATACGGTTGGAAGTACAAACGGTAGCCAGATTCAAAGTGTGAAAAAGTTTAGTGTGAGTTAAATCATCATTTAGTGATTTTTGAGTAACTAGTGATCATTAAAATAAACCTTTTAAGTTACGTAGAGTTTCATAGTATTTCATAGAGTTGGGACAGGTATTGTTTACCTGTTTTTTATTGTTTAATATAGAGGTAAATAAGATATTTGGAGGTAATGCAGTGAGTAAAATATGGGGGTTTATAAAAAAATATAAATGGTTCATTTTACTAGTAATATTGATAGTGACTGTTATCATCCCTTGGGTCATCAATATTTTTATTGGCATTGTTCCAGGAGTAGGTTCGAGTGATGGGTGGCTTGGATTTTGGGGAGGTTATATAGGTTCTTTCATAGGTATTGGTGGTGCAGCTATGTTTGCATATATAAATACAAAGTTTCAGTTAAAAGAGCAAAGAAAAAATGAGTTAAGTAATGCCCTTGCTGTAGAAGATATTAAGAACATATCTAGATTAATTTCTATTAATAATAGATTTACCGCCAATATTATTTTAATGAAAAAAGATATTTTCTCTAAGGGTACATTAGAAACAATAGATGATATTCGTAATTTGGGTACAAAAATTAATAAAGAAAAATTGAATGAAATTACTAATTTGAAGAATGAATATGTAATTTATTTTGAAACATACGTTAGCTATGTACCCGAATTATCAAAAAAATGTGATACCTATCAAGATAATATTGCTACACTTTGGAGTGATTTAATGAAAACATACGATGAACTTACTATGGCAGTAAAATGGTTATTGAAAAATAAAGAAGAAAATATAGAATTGATAGATCAAGAAACTAATAAAATTAATAAAATTTTTACAGCAGTTGCAACAAATATAGACTCTATATCTTTTCCGTTAAATGCAGTGAATAAAATTTTAAAAGGCGAAGCGGCGAGGATAAGGTGTAATAAATAATACCTTATCTATAATTGATGTTTAGGTATTCTTAAAGTAAGTAATAGGGTTAGTGTTAGAACCTGCCAAAACTTGCCATAAAATACTTTATAAAGCTCATCAAAACTCTAGTAAGCTCGTCAAAATGATACTTCATTTATACCTAATATGTTAGCAAATATTAGTATATGGGTGCAGCTATTCATCCCTGGGACTTATTAGATATGTAGGCAAAAATAAGTATTCGGACATTTCGGACCCCCTAAAGGGATGCAATTAAAAAGGTTATCAAGACATTCAAGACACCCTAAAGGAAGTAGATTTAATTAGATGTGATGAAATGACTACGGTTTGTTGAGGGAAAATAAAAAGCACCTACTTAAGAAAGTAGATGCATCAGTACATACATGCCCGTACAGTTTATTTTTTTGACTACGGTTTTGACTACGGTTTGTTGAATCTAGATGAAACCTTATGAAACTCTATGAAAACACTTGATTGGGTAAGTAGGGATCGAACCTACAGATTGCGGATTCAGAGTCCGGCGCCTTACCAGTTTGGCTATTACCCAAGAATAATTAACTTCCTAATTTTAGCGATATAACGGTCTTTTGTCAAATAGAAAATAGTAATATTTTGTTGAAACAATAAGAAATAGTAAAGATGATTAATTATTGATAAAGAAAAGTGATGATTACTTTTCTAATTGATACATAACGTTATAATGAAGGACATAAAGATTGTGTTATGTAGAGAAAGTACAAATGAATAAATTAAGCTAAAGTTTTGCACATTTTATTAAGTTATTATTCTATAGATGGGTTTGAGGCGAACGTATTGGAAATAAAACTAAGACGTGAATTAAAAAAGTTATACATTAGATTATTGATTGCGTGTGTCACAACGTTATTGATAGGTACCACGAAAGTTCTCCTACAATATAAATGGTTATCTTTTGTTATGTGGGCTGCTGCATTGTACTGTCTCGGTTTGTATCTGTATTGTTGTTTTATTCAATTTTTAATTTGGCATAAAAATCATTGACATCAAATCTATATGGGTTATACTTAAAAGAGTATTTTTGCCCAATGGTCAAATTGGTTAAGACGTCGCCCTCTCAAGGCGGAATTACGGGTTCGAGCCCCGTTTGGGCGATAAAAGATGTAATTAATTAGAATATTTAAAAAAGTGATTAAGTAGGGGAATGAAGTGAACCCCCTGAGTTGGAGAAATCTAACTCAGGGGGTTTTACTATGTTCACAGTTGAAATAAAGAAAAAAGTTCTAAAAGAATATTTGAAAGGTAAACCAGCCGGTTTACTAATGAAGAAGTATGGAATCAAGGGATCTGCAACTATTTATCAATGGTTGGATCATTTTAAAATGTTTGGGATTCAAGGCTTAGAAAATAATTTAGGGAAGACATTTTATGATTATTCCTATAAAATGAAGGTCATTCACTGGCGATTAAAACATAGGGCTTCTTTTCCGGTTACAGCACGTCATTTTAAAATTAAGAATCCTGTCGTGATTTGGGACTGGGAAAAGAAACTGGTACAAGGTCGCTTAAAAACTTCAAAAGGAAAACTGCCTAAAATGACTAAATCAAAAAATCCAAAAACTTCAAAACAATTACAAGAAGAAAATGACTTTCTAAGGGCACGGGTAGCGTACTTGGAAAAATTGGACGCCTTAATACAGAAAAAACAAAGATTAAAAACCAAGAAAAAGCCCAGATAATCACTGAGTTAAGGTGTGAATTACAGATTAAGTTGGCAACCGTATTAAAAGCTGGACTGATGTCCAGCAGTAGCTACCATGATGCTTGTAAACGAGAGTACCAACAAGATTCAAAAGAACTGATTGAAACGATTAAAACAATTTGTGAAGGGCATTCTGATTATGGGTATCGTCCCGTAACAAGTGAGTTACGTAACATAGGCATTAAAATCAATCACAAAACCGTGTTGAGAATAATGCGAGAAAACAAACTCCTATGTCACGCTTACGAACGAAAAACGAAAAGATATAATTCATATAAAGGAACTGTTGGTAAAATAGCTTCCAATCTTTTAAACCGACGTTTTAAGACTGATAGATCCTATCAAAAAATAGTAACTGATGTCACTGAACTACGATGGGGAAATAAAAGTACAAATGAAAGAGCTTATTTTACGGCATATATTGATTTATTTAATAGTGAAGTCCTTCAATGGTCAATTAGCCTCCACCCAACGGTGGAGTTTGTGACAGAACCACTAAAACGGTTAATCAATAAACGTTCAAATCTCAGTTATCGAATGACAGTTCACTCTGATCAAGGATTTCAATATCAGAACAGCCGTTATACAGAGATTATCAAATCAGCAAAAATTTTTCAAAGTATGAGTCGCAAAGCGACTTGTTTAGATAATGCATGTGCTGAAAGCTTCTTTCATATTTTAAAAGTTGGGACAGTTCATAATCACGATTATGCGACATACGAAGCTTTAAAAGTAGCCATAAAAAATTATATTGATTATTACAATCATAAAAGAATTAAAATAAAACTGGCCGGTATGTCTCCGATTGAATATCGAAAACATACCGACCAGATGATCGCTTAATATTTACTCCAACTTTTGGGGTTCACTTCAGAACCTGCTTAATCACTTTTTTGTTTAGACATTTTGTTCAAATGAAAGTTCAATTAAATATTTATCATGATGTGTCAGATACACGGTTGTTACCCAGACGTCCATATAGTCAGGGATGGAATGATCTAATTTATCGTTAAAGTAATCTAATAAATCACCGTGTTTTGAAACGAAATCATCAGTGAGACGATTAACAGTTAGTTTATCTGGTAAAAAATAAATATCAGCATCAGCTACTTTGACGCTTCCTGGTATGACGAGGGTTATTGAATTAGTATAGGTCAAGCGTGAAAAGAAAACGTCTTCTGGATGTCGTCTGACATAAGATAAGACGAAGAATATAGAATCTGAATTACTAGCCATAAGTGACACTCCCCATCTAAATGATTTACTTCATTATACCAATTTAAACGAAAATGTTTTGATTTATTTTATTATAGTCGTAGACAGACTAAATTTAAAAATATATTTTAGGTTTTTACTTAGGTAAAATCTTAATGGTAGCGTATACTTGAAGGTACAAATATAAACCATTTTATGGAGGTGCAGGCGATGAAGACAGTTCATTTTTATTTAGTAAGACATGGTCAAACACGATTGAACAGATTAAAGAGGCTACAAGGCGTGACTAATTCTCGTCTGACACACAAGGGGCGAGAGGCAGCTAGAAATTTGGGAACACAATTAAAAGATGTCTATTTTGAAGCCGTGTACACAAGTGACTTAAAACGAACGCAAGATACTGCGGACTTTATTCTTGAAAAGCATGACTCTTCGTTTGAATTTCAACCATTAAGAGGACTTCGAGAAGTCGATTTTGGTCGACTAGAAGAGATGAAAAATAAAGATTTAATTCCAATGCTTGTTAAAAAATTTGGTTTTTTTAAAGTGAGTCAGGCCGTTTTAGGGCATAATCGCTTTAGAAACTTAGTAAATATGTTCGCAGAGCTTGAAGGAACTAGCCAAGCTGAAACATATGATAAGATGACTAGTCGAATAATTGATACATTAACGGATATTGGGAATCAGTACCAGACGCAGGGAGGAAATATTTTAATTGTGTCTCATGGTCTTGTGTTATCAAGTTTTATCGACAGCTTAGAAAAAAATCAACTTCCAACGATGCTCTTGAAGAATGCTAGTGTTAGTAACGTTGATTTTAAAAAAGGTAAATTTACAATTGTGAAGATTAATCAAAAGGGGTGATTACGATTGCTATATCCTAAAACGATAAATAAAATTCGACAGTTAGTTAATGATGGTATTGTTCCTGGTGCTTCATATGGGGTTATCCATCATAATACAATTAGCAATCAAAACTATTTGGGATATTCGCAATTAGTCCCTGAAACTGAACAATTAGCTGACAATGCACTTTACGACGTTGCATCACTAACTAAAGTGATAGGAACAACAACTCTTATTTTAAAATTACAAGAAGAGGGTCGTTTGAATGTTGATGATTCCGTAAAAAAATACCTACCAAATTATCAGGACGAACGGGTGACTTTACGGCATATGTTGACGCATACGGCAGATTTTCAAGGGTATATTAAAAATCGAAATCAATTATCGGAACCAGATTTAAAACAAGCACTATTCGGACTAAGTAATGGTGAAAATCTTGGAAAAAAAGTTATTTATAGTGATATCGGACTAATTTTTTTAGGATATATTATTGAAAGTATTTTAAAAATTCCTGTTCAGCAAGCATTGCAGCAAGAAGTCTTAAATCCCTTAGGATTAACTGATAGTACTTTTAGTCCAAATATCTCAAGAAGTGTTCCAACTGAGATTATTCCTGACTTAGGTCTTTTAAAGGGTATTGTTCATGACCCCAAAGCACGGATTTTAAAAGAACATTGTGGATCGGCAGGGTTATTTTCCACTGTATCCGACTTATTACGATTTATGCAGTGGTTTATGTCAGATGGTCCTGAACGTCCAGTATTACGGCCGGAGACGACGCAAATGTTATTCTCAGATCAAACACCTACAAGAAGCTTGGGTCGTTCACTTGGCTGGGATCTTCGTGGAGATGGCGATTGCTTATCTGTCTATCATACTGGTTATACAGGAACATTTATAATAATGGATCAATCCATGCAAGACGGGTTGGTTGTCTTAACGAATAGGGTACATCCGACGAGTGATAATAGTCTCTATTTGGTAAAACGAGATGAAATTATAGAAAGCTTTTTAACGGAAAAAGCTGGATTGTAACCGATTAACATTCAAAAATGTAACCGCTTATGATAAAATAAACCAATAATATGTTTAACGAAGGAGAGAGCAACTAATGACAGAACCTTTATTCTTAAAACCTGTATTACAAGAAAAAATTTGGGGTGGTGATCATCTTAAAACGGTCTTTGGATATGATATTCCAAGTAATCATACTGGTGAACTTTGGGCTATTTCCGCACACTCACATGGCCCAAGTACTGTTTTGAATGGTCCATTTGCTGGCAAAACATTGAATGAAGTCTGGGATTCAAATCGTGAAGTTTTTGGTAATGCTAAAGGGGATGTTTTTCCACTTCTAACTAAAATTTTAGATGCTAATCAAGATTTATCAGTTCAAGTACATCCGGATGATACTTATGCAATGCAACATGAGCATGAACTTGGTAAAACAGAATGTTGGTATGTTATTTCAGCCGAACCTGGGGCAGAACTTATTTATGGGCACCATGCTAAAACACGTGAAGAATTAGCGGAAATGATTCATGACGAAAGATGGGATGATTTATTTACGCATGTACCTGTTAAAGCGGGAGATTTCTTTTATGTTCCTAGTGGTACAATTCATGCCATTGGTTCTGGTGTGATGGTCCTTGAAACGCAACAAAGTAGTGATACAACATATCGTGTTTACGATTTTGACCGTGTGGATGCAACAACGGGTAAGAAGCGTGACTTGCATATTCAACAATCGATTGATGTTACTAATGTGCCTAATAAAGTTCCTGAACTCGATATTCAAACAAAAATGGTCGGGGATGCCAAAGTAACAACCTTTGTTAAAACACCATTCTTTAGTGTTTATGAATGGTTGATTTCAAACGGATCAGCAAATTTTAAAAGAACAGTCGCACCTTATACTCTTGTTTCAGTTTTAAAAGGTGAAGGTCAGATTAAAGTCGATGATAAAATATATGATTTAAAAATGGGTATGCATTTTATTTTACCAAACGAAGTTAAAGAATGGACAATTACAGGTGATATGCAAATTATTGCATCAGAACCTGGAGAAAAAGCATAAAAAAATAAAGATTCAAACAATAATATACTATTGTTTGAATCTTTATTTTTTTACTAAAATGTTGGTTCGATAACGAGTGCTTCTTGTTGACTAAAATCAACATCTGGATATTTACGATGCAACGCAAGCAGTAGTAGACGTTTAGCTAATTCACCATTTCTTGTTAAGATTGGGCCATGGAAATATGAACCAAAAACGTTTTTGTAAATGACACCTTCTGAAGCATCACTACCATTATTACCTTTACCTTTTAACACTTTACCAAGTGGTCGTTCATCTTTACCGAGGAAGGTCATCCCGTTATGATTTTCAAAACCATGGTAAGTTTCACCGGTATCTTCATTTTGAATCGTAATATCTCCGATAAAACGATTGTCATCTTGTGTCTCTGTATAATGACTCATTGCACCAATGCCAGGAATTTTTTCACCATCAGCACCGACATAATATTGACCAAGTAATTGGTAACCGCCACAAATTGCGAGGAGGGGACCGTTATCTTCAATATAGTCGGTTAAGGCCTCTTTTTTGTCTTGAATATCTTTTGAGACAATTTTTTGTTCGAAATCTTGTCCACCACCAAAGAAAGTTAAGTCAAAATGATCTTTGTCAAAAGGTTGATCTAAACTGATGACTTCAGTTTGTAAGTCAGTATCCATTTGCTTGGCATAATATTCTAACACCAATAGGTTACCAACATCACCATAAGTATTTAATAAGTCACCATATAAATGGGCGACGTTTAAATGATATTTTGCCATTATTACATGCCCTCCTTGATATAACCATCATTAGCGAGTGATTTACGTAACTGTAAAACAGCTGTATAAGTGGCTAAAACGTAAATATGTTTTGTGGGGAAGGTTTTAAGTTGTTCGATAACTTTAGCAATGTCAGGTTCTTTAATTAATTGTTCATCTTTGACACCAGCGACCTTAAAACGGAATGAAACATCTTTATAACGTTCACCACCCGTCATGAATTGAGGAATGTTCATTTGTGTTAATTGTTCGAAATTCCCATCCCAAATCCAACTGGTATCAATACCATCTGCGTAATTTGCATTTAATAAGAAGGCCAACGAGAATGGTTCTGTATCTGTTGCAATCATATCTAGTACCTGATCGAGGCCAACTGGATTTTTAACTAAAACTAAGGTAATGTCTTTGTCTTCAACATGGATGACTTCTTGTCGACCAAAGACTTGCTCATCGTCTTCACTTAATGTATTACTAATTGTTGCAGGACCAACATTGAAGACACGACCAACTGCATAAGCAGCAAGGGCGTTGTAGATGTTATATAAACCGCCGACATGAATTTCCATGGGTTGTCCATCAACTATAAAGTGAGATGATGTGGGTGTTTGTTCTAAAAGTGATGTTAATTGGTAGTCTAATTTTGGACGACTAAAATGACAGTTTGGACAATAATATTTCCCGAGATTAGCATACGTACGGGTTTTATAATGTAAGATATGTTGACAAACTGGACAAAGAATCCCATCAGTATTCGTAGGTGCTAAACTTTCTGTTTCCTCTTCATGATTAAAACCGTAGAAAACAAAAGGATTTGGTAATTCAATTGAATGGAAAATGGGTGCATCACCATTTGCAATAATTGTTGCATTGGGTGCTAATTTAATCCCATCAATAATTTTTTTGTAAGTTGTATAAATTTCACCGTAGCGGTCCATTTGATCACGGAAAATATTTGTTAGAACAAATGCTTTAGGCGTGATGTATTGGGTTACTTTAATGACATTTGCTTCATCAACCTCAAGAACAGCAAGAGGACGCTCATTTTTTTTGCGCTTATCCGTTAGAAATGCTGTGATAATACCTTGTTCCATATTTGATCCAGCAGAGTTTGTTAAGATATGGTCATATTTAGCACCTAAAACCTTAACTGTTAAGGCGGTTGTTAAGGTTTTACCGTTGGTTCCAGTGATGACAATAACGTCATAATTAGCACCTAATGTTTTTAAAATTTCTGGATCTAACGCGGCAGTTATTTTGCCGGGTAGAGAGCTACCACCTTTTAGAAAGGTGTGCAAAAACCAATATGATGATTTCCCTGCGACAGTTGCTATTGAGCTTTTTATCGTCATTAAAATATCCTCCGTTTACAGAAAATTGACTACATAGGATAGAATCCACGTCATAGCCTACTTTACTGAATTTATATTATGTCTATAATAGCATAATTACAAAATTCTACATATAAAATGCCTAATATTAAGAAAAAATTTTTATTTAATGAAATCCAAGCTTAAATCGGATATACTTAAAGACGGAAATCTGAAAAACAGAAGAGGTTTATTATGGCGCAATTATTTTTTAAATACGGTGCAATGAATAGTGGTAAGACAATTGAAATCTTAAAAGTTGCGCATAATTATGAAGAACAAAATAAATCAGTTATTATTTTAACAAGTGGTGTGGATGACAGGGATGGTGTTGGATTTGTTTCAAGTCGAATTGGATTGAAACGTGAGGCGACACCTATTTTTGAAGAAACAAATGTCTTTGATTTAGTTCAACAGACTAATTCAAATGCTGCTTGTGTTTTAATAGACGAATCACAATTTCTAAAACAAGCACATATTATTCAATTAGCTAAAATTGTGGATGAATTAAATATTCCAGTTATGGCTTTTGGGTTAAAGAATGATTTTAAAAACGAATTGTTTGAAGGATCAAAATATTTATTATTATATGCTGACAAGATTGAAGAAATGAAAACAATTTGCTGGTTTTGTCATAAAAAGGCCATCATGAATTTACGTATTCATGATGGTAAACCTGTATATGCTGGCGAACAAATTTTAATAGGTGGTAATGAAGATTATTATCCAGTATGTCGTAAACATTATAACAATCCGTTGATGACACAATTACAATAATCAGATAGACTAGAAAGATAAAGAATTAAGAGGAGACAATATAAAATGGATGAAATGTATGATCAATTACAATCAGTTGATGATCGCTATGAAGAATTAGGCGAATTATTGTCTGATCCTGAGATTATTTCAAATAATAATCGGTTTATGGAATTATCAAAAGAAATGGCAAGTATCCGCGAAACAGTTGAGAAATATCGCCAATATAAAGTTGTTGTTCAAGAACTTGCAGATGCTGAAGAAATGCTAGGCGAAAATTTAGATTCTGAAATGGCTGAAATGGCTAAAGAAGAATTATCTGACGCAAAGAAAGCAAAAGCAGCTTTAGAAGAAGAAATTAAGGTACTATTAATTCCTAAGGATCCTAATGATGATAAAAATATTATCATGGAAATTCACGGCGCTGCCGGTGGGGATGAAGCTAGTTTATTTGCTGCAGATTTATTCTCAATGTATTCTAAATACGCTGAGAAGCAAGGTTGGACTGTTGAAATTGTGGATAAAAATGTGACTGAAGTCGGTGGTTTTAAAGAAATTGTCCTGTTGATTAATGGTGATAGTGTCTTTTCTAAGCTGAAATATGAAAGTGGTGCACATCGAGTTCAACGAATTCCATCAACAGAATCAGCTGGACGTGTGCATACTTCTACTGCAACAGTAGGTGTTATGCCTGAAGCAGAAGATGTTGAAATTGAAATTGATGCAAAAGATATTAGAACGGATGTTTATCGTTCTTCTGGTGCCGGTGGACAACATGTTAATAAGACATCATCTGCTGTCCGAATGACCCATTTACCAACAAACATTGTTGTAGCTATGCAAGATGAACGTTCACAACAACAAAATCGTGAAAAAGCTATGAAAATTTTGAAGGCTCGAGTTTATGATTTCTATTCACAACAAGAACAAAGTGCTTACAATGAAAATAGAAAATCAGCTGTTGGATCAGGGGACCGTTCAGAACGAATTAGAACTTATAATTTCCCTCAAAATCGTGTGACTGATCATCGAATTGGATTATCATTGAATAAATTAGATCGTGTTATGAATGGTGAACTTGAAGAAGTAATCGATTCATTGATTTTATATGATCAAACACAAAAAATGGAAAAGTTGCAAGAAAATGACTAATCCAACCTACTATGAAGCCTTGAAATGGGCTTCTTTGTGTATAGAGGAACATAAGTTAGAAGTTGAAAGTGGTCAGTGGTTATTATTAGAGCGACTAAGCTGGTCAACGACTGATTTATTAATGAATTATCAAACAAAAATGCCAAAAAATGAGTGGCAACAATATCAGATAGATATTCAGCAATTTTGTGATGGAATGCCGGCACAATACATTATTGGTCATGCCTACTTTTTTGGTATGCAATTGAAAGTGACCGAAGCAACCCTTATTCCGAGACCTGAGACGGAAGAATTGGTAGAATGGATGTTGGAGACATTGCCTGCTAATGAGAAGTTGGTAATTGCTGATATTGGAACCGGTTCTGGAGCAATTGCGATTGCTTTAAAACAACAGCGACCAAATTGGCAAATCTTTGCAAGTGATATTTCTAAAGAAGCAATTACGGTTGCCAAAAAAAATGCACAAGCACAGCAAGTTGATGTAACATTTTTGATTGGAGATTTAACAGAACCTATTCATGAATTGAAAGTGGATGTCATCGTGTCTAATCCACCATACATTGCCGAAAATGAGCGAGATGTGATGGATAAAAGTGTGATTGAACATGAACCGCAAGTCGCATTATTTGCAGCTGAAAATGGTCTAATCTTGTATCGAAGAATGATAGAAGAGGTGGCTCGCTTCACGCAAAAACCAAGAGATATTTTCTTTGAAATAGGGTATCAACAAGAAAACGCCGTGATAAAGATGTTAACAAACGCATTTGAAAATGCAGTTTTAATAGAAGGAAAAAAAGATAGTTTTGATAATCAAAGAATGATTCACGCAAAATTATAAAAGGGGTGTTGAGTTAATGGAAACAATTATTTATCAACCTAATGAAATAGAAACTGCTGCAGAGTTATTAAAGCAAGGACAATTGATCGCATTCCCAACTGAAACAGTGTACGGATTGGGTGCCGATGCGACAAATGAAGAGGCAGTCAAACAAGTGTATGCTGCAAAAGGTCGACCAAGTGATAATCCACTAATCGTACACGTTGCCGATGTAGAGACAGTTCGGGAATATGCACAACCACTTACTGCCAATGTGGAAAAGTTAATTAAAACATTTTGGCCGGGTTCATTGACGCTTATCCTTAAATTAAAAGCAGGAGCTCTTTCAAAGACTGTTACAGGCGGTTTAGAAACTGCAGCCTTTAGAATGCCAGATAACAAAGTTACATTAGATTTTATTATTAAGTCGGGCGTTCCAATTGTTGGCCCTTCAGCTAATACTTCAGGTAAACCTAGTCCAACAATGGCAGAACATGTTGCTCATGATTTGAATGGTAAAATTGCTGGTATCATTGATGATGGGCAAACAAAAGTAGGGGTGGAGTCAACTGTCTTAGACATGAGTACAGATGAACCAACAATTTTGAGACCTGGAGCAGTTACTCAGTCACAAATTGAGGATGTAATTGGACACGTTAGTGATGATACACATGAAGTTGCCGAAGGAGAAACGCCAAAAGCACCTGGGATGAAGTATCGACATTATGCACCAAGAGCACAAGTTGTGATTGTTGATTCAACACAAAATTGGTCAGATATTTTAGACTGGGTCGCTAAACAAGATATTGCAATCGGATTAATGGCAAAAGAAGGTCAAATTGATACGGATCAGATACCTAAGAATAGTGGCTATTCTTCTTTAGGAAAAACAATTGAATCAGCAAGCCAATCACTTTTTGACGGTTTACGCTACTTCGATGACAACCCTAATGTTCAAATGATTTTAGTTGAAGGGTTTGATAAAAAGGGATTGGGTGTTGCTTACATGAACCGTCTTGAAAAAGCAGCAAGTAGCCAAAATATTGTTGAACTTATGGATGCTGAAAAAGTGAAATATAAACAACAGGATAAAGAATTGTGGGATGCAATCGCTCATGAAGAAAAACGCCAAGAGGACAATATTGAATTAATTGCGTCTGAAAATATCGTTTCTGATGCTGTACGTGCTGCACAAGGTAGCGTGTTAACCAATAAGTATGCTGAAGGGTATCCTAATAAGCGTTACTACGGTGGTTGTGAGTATATTGATGTAGTTGAACAATTAGCTATTGATCGTGCTAAGGCACTATTCCATGCTGAATATGCCAATGTACAACCACATTCTGGTTCACAAGCTAATATGGCCGTTTACCAGGCATTTTTAGAACCTCAAGATAAGATTTTAGGAATGAAATTAAACGATGGTGGACATTTAACGCATGGTTCACCAGTAAATTTCTCAGGTGAATTGTACAATTTTGTTAGTTATGGTGTTGATTCTAAAACAGAACGTTTAAATTATGATGCTATTCGAGAGATAGCACTTAAAGAAAAACCTAAAATGATTATTGCTGGAGCCTCAGCTTATAGTCGAATGATCGACTTTACAAAATTTAGAGCAATCGCTGATGAAGTTGGCGCCTATTTAATGGTAGATATGGCTCATATTGCTGGTCTTGTAGCTACTGGACTGCATCCAAATCCCGTAGATGTAGCTGATGTTGTTACGACAACAACGCATAAAACGTTACGTGGCCCTCGTGGTGGAATGATTCTTGCTAAAGAAAAATATGCTAAAAAACTAAACTCGGCAGTTTTCCCTGGTACACAGGGTGGCCCACTTGAACACGTAATTGCTGGGAAAGCGGCAGCATTCTATGAGGCAGCGCAACCAGCATTTACGGCGTATATGTATCAAGTTGTTCAGAATTCACAAGCAATGGCTGGCGTATTTGCACAGTCAGATTTAGTGAGAGTTATTTCTGGTGGAACTGATAATCACTTAATGAACTTAGATGTAACACCTTCTGGGTTAAATGGAAAAGAAGTTCAAAACTTATTAGATCGTGTTCATATTACTGTGAATAAAAATACAATTCCAAATGAATCATTGAGCCCATTTAAAACGTCTGGAATTCGAATTGGAACGCCAGCAATTTCTACTCGTGGGTTTGACAGCGAAGACGTAAAAGTGATTGCAATTCTAATTCTATACGCAATTCAATTTCACGATGATGACGATAAATTAGCCGAAATTGGTTCGCAAGTTTTAGCATTATCTAAAAAGCATCCTATTTCACAAATTAAATACGTTTAAGACTAGTATTTTAGGTAATAATTCGCTAAAATAGAATAGACTAAATTTAAGGGAGTGTTTCGTAATGGGCAAATTTCAAGTGATGGACCATCCGTTAATTCAACACAAATTAACGATTATACGTGATAAGAACTGTGGTACAAAAGAATTTAGAGAAGTTGTTAATGAAATTGCTGAACTAATGGTATATGATGTTTCTCGCGATTTTGCTTTAGAAGATGTTATCGTTGAAACACCTATGGGTAAAACAACACAAAAAACATTGGCTGGTAAGAAAATTGCTATTATTCCTATTTTAAGAGCTGGTTTAGGGATGGTTGATGGTATTTTGGAATTATTACCAGCAGCTAAAGTTGGACATATTGGTATGTACCGTGATGAAACAACATTCCAACCAACAGAATATTTTGTAAAAATGCCTGAAGATATTGCTAGTCGTGATCTTCTTGTAGTAGACCCAATGCTTGCTACTGGTGGTTCTGCTATTATGGCAGTTGATGCATTGAAGAAGCGCGGCGCAAAGACAATTAAGTTTGTTTGTCTTGTTGCGGCTCCAGAAGGTGTTGCAGCTTTACGTGAAAAACATCCTGATATTGATATTTATACAGCAGCACTTGATGATCACTTGAATGAAGATGGCTACATTGTCCCAGGTTTGGGCGATGCAGGTGATCGATTGTTTGGTACGAAATAAATTAAATGAATGGCCCTTAGAATGCTTATGCGTAAGCCGTCTAGGTGTCATTTTTTTTAATGTGAAAAAAAACTCAAAATAAGTCAGAATTTCTTTTGTATTTTATTTCAATTGGTGGTATGATTTCTTTTGTAATTGGAGAATATTTATAAAGTTATTCTCTTTAATTTATACCGTTTTATACGGTCAAATAAAAGTTTGGAAAGAGGTGAAATTCTGTGGATGGAGATGCTTTCGTTGTGAATTTTTATGGCCTACCTTTCAATATTACGAATGTCGTTTCCGGTTTACTTGCATGTGTGATTGTCGCGATGATAGCTATTGTATTATCGAGAAGACTGACCATGAAACCGACTGGTAGACAAAATGTTTTGGAATGGCTCATTGATTTCACCAATGGGATTGTTAAAAGCGCAATGCCAGGAAAAGAAGGTAAGAAGTTTAATTTATTAGCATTTACGTTATTCTTATTTATCTTTGTATCTAACCAAATGGGTTTATTTTTACAAATAGGTTTTGGCGACAAGACGTTGATTAAAAGTCCAACGTCGAGTCCGCTAACGACACTAACGTTTGCATTTTTGATTCTGCTATTATCACATTTTATGGGTGTTATTCAATTCGGATTTAAGGGATATATTAAAAATTCCTATTTGAGTCCAGTTGCATTTCTTTTACCTATTAACTTGATTGAAGAATTTACAAATTTGCTAACATTAGCTCTTCGTTTGTACGGAAACATTTACGCTGGGGAAGTATTATTAACGTTAATTGGTGGTGCAGTTTCTATGGGCCCATTAATGACTATCGTGGCTTTACCAGTTGAAATGATCTGGCAAGGATTCTCTCTGTTTATCGGAAGTATCCAAGCTTACGTATTCGTAACATTGTCAATGGTTTATATCGGTGGAAAAGTACAAAAAGAATAAAACAAGATATCTAAGGAGGAAACAATTATTATGGGATTATTAGCAGCAGGTATTGCAGCTGGTTTAGCCGCTGTCGCAACAGGTATTGGTAATGGTTTAGTTATTTCTAAAACAATCGAAGGTATGGCTCGCCAACCAGAATTATCTGGTCAATTACGTTCAACAATGTTTATTGGTGTTGGTTTGATTGAAGCCGTTCCTATTATTGCTATCGTTATTTCATTCTTATTGATGGCTAAATAATTTTTGAAATTAAGTTTGATTCTTCGTTGATACAACGAAATATATTAATTTTAAAAAGGAGGTGTCAATAGATGTTTTCAGATTTAGTTTTCGGTGCAGTTGGTAATTTTCAAACTGGTGATTTCTTATTCTATATTATTTCGTTTGTTATTTTGATGTTAATCATCAAACACTTTGCATGGGGTCCTGTCACAAAAATGATGAGTGACCGTGCAGATAAAATTGCAAATGATTTAGATTCTGCTGAAGATTCAAGAAAAAAAGCCGATATTTTGGCAACTGAACGACAAGACCAATTAGATAATTCACGTCAAGAAGCATCTGAAATTGTTAGTCGTGCAAAAGATAACGGTAAAAAGCAACATGATGATATCGTTTCTGGAGCTCAAGATGAAGCAACGACGTTGAAACAAAATGCTGTTAAAGATATTGAACAAGAACGCCAAGAAGTATTGAGTAGCGTTCAAAGTGATGTCGCTGAATTATCTATTGAAATTGCTTCTAAGATTATTCAAAAAGAATTAAATGAGAATGATCAAAAAAACTTAATCAATTCTTATATTGAAGGGTTGGTAAAGTAAAATGAAATTAGATAAGGCAACCGTTGCCAATCGTTACGGTGAAGCCATCTTTGAAATTGCTGATGAACAAGGTAATATTGTTGCCTTTTCTGAAGAATTAGAGGAAGTTAGACAAGTTTTTCTTGCTAATCCACAATTGAGTGAAGTGCTTGTTGATGCACGTCTTAATTTGTTAGAAAAGCAAGACCTTGTTAAGGTCTTACTCAAAGATGCATCTCCAATTATTGCAAACGTTATCCAAATGGTCTTTGATTATGGTCGAATGGGTGATATGGTTGGAATAATTGAAGAATTCGAACGATTATGCGATGTTAAAGAAAAAATTGTACATGCAACCGTTACAACTGCAATTGAGCTTGATGATAGTCAATTAACGAAATTATCAAGTAAGTTTGCAGAAAGAATCGGTGCAAATAAGATAGTATTTAACAATATTATTGATGAAAAAATTATTGGTGGCGTTATTATTGAAGCCAATAATCAGATTTTTGATGGATCAATTTCATCAAAAATCAACAAAGTAAAACGATTATTAGCGGAGTAACATATTAAAGTAGTTAAGAGGTGAACCTTGTATGAGCATTAAAGCTGAAGAAATCAGTGCTTTAATTAAAGAACAATTGGAACAATATAAAGACGAACTTATCGTTGATGAAGTAGGTACCGTTACTTATGTTGGTGATGGTATTGCTCGTGCACACGGTTTGGATAACGCTTTATCAGGAGAATTGTTAGAATTTTCTGACGGTACTTATGGTATGGCTCAAAATCTAGAAACAAACGATGTTGGTATCGTTATTTTAGGTGGCTATGAAGGTATCCGTGAAGGCGACGTTGTCAAACGTACGGGTAGAATCATGGAAGTTCCTGTTGGTGAAGAACTTATCGGACGTGTTGTTAATCCTTTAGGCCAACCCATCGATGGTAAAGGTGATCTTAAGACAAACAAAACTCGTCCAGTCGAAAAAAAGGCTCCAGGAGTTATGGATCGTAAGTCAGTTGATCAACCTTTACAAACTGGACTTAAAGCTATTGATGCTTTAGTTCCAATTGGCCGTGGACAACGTGAATTGATTATTGGTGATCGTAAGACTGGTAAAACATCAGTTGCTATTGATACGATTTTAAATCAAAAAGATCAAGACATGATTTGTATCTATGTTGCTATTGGACAAAAAGAATCAACTGTTAGCGCACAAGTGGAAACGTTACGTCGATTAGGCGCAATGGACTACACAATTGTCGTTAGTGCTGGTCCTGCTTCTCCCGCACCATTATTATGGTTAGCTCCATATACTGGTTCAGCAATGGGTGAAGAATTCATGTATAACGGTAAACATGTCTTGATTGTATTTGATGATTTATCAAAACAAGCAACGGCTTACCGTGAACTGTCATTAATTTTGAGACGTCCGCCGGGTCGTGAAGCTTATCCTGGTGATGTTTTCTACTTACATTCACGTTTACTTGAACGTGCAGCTAAGTTAAGTGATGAATTGGGTGGTGGTTCAATGACTGCTCTTCCATTTATCGAAACACAGGCTGGTGATGTTTCTGCATATATTCCTACTAACGTAATTTCGATTACTGATGGTCAAATTTTCTTGGATAGTGATTTATTCTATTCAGGTACTCGTCCAGCTATTGATGCTGGTACATCAGTTTCTCGTGTTGGTGGGTCAGCTCAAATTAAAGCAATGAAGAAAGTTGCCGGAAGCCTTCGTTTGGCTCTTGCATCATTCCGAGAATTAGAATCATTTTCTCAATTTGGTTCTGATTTAGATGCCGCAACACAAGCTAAATTAAATCGTGGACATCGTACGGTTGAAGTACTTAAACAACCATTACACAAGCCATTAGTTGTTGAAAAACAAGTTTTAATTTTATATGCATTAACACATGGATTCTTGGATTCAGTTCCTGTTGATGATATTCTTCGTTTTGAAGGTGAAATTTTTGATTTCTTTGATAATAATCATAGTGATCTTTTAAATCACATCAAAGAAACAGGTAATTTACCTGACGAAGATAAATTTGATGCTGCAATCAAAGACTTTTCAGAAGGTTTCCAAGTAACTCCTGAAAAAGCGTAAACTAAAAGTAAATGAAAGATGGTGAGAATTAATGGGTGCTTCATTAATGGAAGTAAAGCGTCGAATCGTTTCAACTAAGAAAACGGGACAAATAACTGGCGCAATGCAAGTTGTTTCGACTGCTAAGTTAAGCCAAATTCAGCGTCATACTCAAAGTTATCAGATATATGCTTCTAAAATTAGAAGTGTCATTACCCATCTTGCCCAATCTCACCTTTTAGATGCTAAAGCTGGAAAATCAAAGCAATCATCTGAGAATGATAGTTCAAAATTTTCAGGTTTTGATATGTTACAAAAGAGACCTGTTAAAAAAAGTGGTTATTTAATTATTACTTCTGATCGTGGTTTAGTTGGTAGTTACAATAGTAACGTAATTAAACAAACATTAGATTTGATGAAGCAAAATGGCCATACTGTAGATAATGCTGTTATTATTGCTGTTGGTGGTACTGGTGCTGACTTCTTTAAAAATAGAGGATATGAGGTTGCCTACGAATACCGTGGTGTAAGTGATATTCCAACGTTTATTGAGGTTCGTGAAATCGTTAAATCAGTAGTAACAATGTATAACAGTGAAGTTTATGATGAATTATTTGTTTGTTATAATCATTTCGTTAATAGTTTACAATCGGACTTTCATTCTGAACAAATGCTTCCTATTTCAGAAGTGAATATGGATACAGATGCAGAAGGTATTGAAACGTCTAATGTGATGGGGAATGAAGATTATGATATGGAACCTTCAGGAGACGCAATTCTTGAAGTTGTTCTACCTCAGTTTGCTGAAAGCTTAGTATATGGTGCGATTTTAGATGCTAAAACAGCTGAACATGCTTCAAGTTCTACAGCAATGAAATCTGCGACAGATAATGCTAAAGATATTATTGCATCATTAGAATTAAAGTATAATCGTGCACGTCAAAGTGCTATTACAACAGAAATTACAGAAATTACTGGTGCAACAGCTGCTTTAGAGTAAAATGACAGGAGGAAATACAGAAGATGAGTCTCGGTAAAGTTGTTCAAGTTATCGGGCCCGTCGTCGATGTACAATTCTCTTTAAACGAAACCTTACCAGATATCAATAATGCGTTAAAAGTTACACGTGAAGATGGAACTGCTCTAATTATCGAAGTTACGCTTGAATTAGGTGACGGAGTTATGAGAACAATCGCCATGGATTCTACGGATGGCTTGCAACGTGGAACAGTTGTTGAAGACACAGGTGCTTCAATTTCTGTCCCTGTTGGTGAAGATACTCTTGGTCGAGTGTTTAACGTTTTAGGAGATACCATTGATGGTGGTCCTGAATTTAATAAAGATGCAGAGCGCAGTAGCATCCATAAAGATGCTCCTAAATATGATGAATTAAGTGCAAGTACTGAGGTTCTTGAAACAGGAATTAAAGTTATTGACTTGTTAGCCCCTTATATTAAAGGTGGTAAAATTGGATTATTCGGTGGTGCCGGTGTTGGTAAAACTGTTTTAATTCAAGAATTAATTCATAATATTGCTCAAGAACATAATGGTATTTCAGTGTTTACCGGTGTTGGTGAACGTACTCGTGAAGGTAATGACCTTTACTTTGAAATGAAAGAATCCGGCGTGTTAGAGAAGACAGCCATGGTGTTTGGTCAGATGAACGAGCCGCCTGGTGCCCGTATGCGTGTTGCATTGACTGGTCTTACAATTGCGGAATATTTCCGTGATGAAAAAGGACAAGATGTGCTATTGTTTATTGATAATATTTTCCGCTTTACACAAGCTGGTTCTGAAGTTTCAGCCTTATTAGGCCGTATTCCTTCAGCCGTAGGTTATCAACCAACATTAGCTACTGAAATGGGTCAATTGCAAGAACGTATCACGTCAACTAAAAAAGGTTCAGTTACATCAATTCAAGCAGTTTATGTTCCAGCTGATGATTATACTGATCCTGCTCCTGCAACGACGTTCGCCCATTTGGATGCAACAACTAACTTGGAACGTAGCTTAACGCAACAAGGTATTTACCCAGCTGTTGATCCTTTGGCTTCAACTTCAAGTGCTTTGACACCTGAAATTGTTGGAGAAGAACATTATCGTGTTGCTACGGAAGTTCAACATACGTTACAACGTTATCGTGAATTACAAGATATTATTTCTATTTTAGGTATGGATGAATTATCTGATGATGAAAAAGTAATTGTAGCACGTGCGCGTCGCATCCAATTCTTCCTTTCACAAAACTTTAATGTTGCCGAACAATTCACAGGAAAACCTGGATCATATGTACCAATTGCTGAAACAGTTCAAGGATTTAAAGATATTCTTGATGGTAAATATGATTCACTTCCTGAAGATGCTTTCAATGGTGTCGGCCCAATCGAAGATGTTATTGAAGCAGCAAATAAAATGGCAAAATAGGGGGTAATAACAGATGGCTGAAGATTCAGTTTTGACCGTTAGTATCGTCACTCCTGATGGTAGTGTTTATGACAATAATGCTAAAATGATTATTGTTAAAACACCCAGCGGGGAAATGGGTATTTTACCCAATCATATTCCAGTTATTGCTTCTCTTGATATTGATGCTGTCAGGGTTAAGGTAAATGATAATGAAGAAGATGAAATTGCCGTAAGTGGTGGATTCATTGAATTTTCAAAAAATGTCGCAACGGTTGTTGCAAATGCAGCAGAATGCCAAGAAGATATTGATGAAAATCGTGCACAGGCTGCTAAAAAAAGAGCTGAGCAGATGATTTCTACTGCAAAACAAACACATAATGTTGATGAACTTAAAAGATCTGAAATTGCACTTAGACGTGCAATCAATCGAATTAATATCTCTAAACATTAATACAAAAGTGGGTGCTGGATTTATTCAGTACCTTTTTTTGTATATACATATTAAATATTTCATTTTTGTTACAAATATTAGCGACAAGTGGTACAAAATATGCTATGCTTATGACGAATAAATTTTAGGAGTGTTTTGATGAATACTGTGGGAATCCAATCGCTAGTTACTTTAATGAGTCATCTAATGTTTATTGGAATTGCTTTTTGGGCAATTCAAGGGTTACGAATAGACAGGTTTTTCCCACAAAGTAGCCAACAAAGAATCAAAGTTTTAATTGTCTTATTGGCTATTTTATTAGGATATACAAGCAGTGCCTTTTTCTTAAATTTTATTGATAATGTTCGTAATTTAGTTTTTTTAGTTAAATAATAACGGGGGAATAACTTGTGGAAAAAATAATCGTCAAGGGTGGAAACTCACTCAATGGAACAGTGCATATAGAAGGCGCAAAGAATGCAGTATTGCCAATTCTAGCAGCCGGAATTTTAGCAAGTAGTGGTGAAAATACACTGTCAAATGTACCAGTTTTGTCAGATGTCTTTACAATGAATAACGTACTACGTTTTTTAAATTTAGACGTTGACTTTAATGAAGAAACTAATGAAGTTAAAATGAGTGCGACTAAAGAATTATCACCAGAAGCACCATTTGAATATGTTTCAAAAATGCGTGCTTCTATTGTTGTAATGGGACCACTTTTGGCACGACTTAAACATGCGAAGATTGCAATGCCTGGTGGGTGTGCAATAGGTTCTCGCCCAATTGATTTGCATTTAAAAGGTTTTGAAGCAATGGGTGCGCATATTGAACAATTCGATGGTTATATAGAAGCAACTGTAGATGAATTAAAGGGTGCCAACATTTATCTTGATTTTCCAAGTGTAGGTGCAACTCAGAATATTATGATGGCTGCAACATTAGCTACTGGTACAACTGTGATTGAAAATGTTGCAAGAGAACCAGAAATTGTTGATTTAGCTAATATTTTAAATAAAATGGGTGCTAAAGTACAAGGTGCTGGTACCGAAACAATTCGCATTCATGGTGTTAAGGCATTACATGGCGCTGATCATGCAGTTGTCCAAGATCGGATTGAAGCAGGGACATTCATGGTTGCTGCAGCAATGACTCAAGGTAATGTTTTAATCGAAGAGGCTATTGCGGAACACAATAAACCATTAATTTCTAAATTAGAAGAAATGGGCATTGACGTTATCCAAGAAGACAATGGTATCCGAGTAATTGGAACAGAAAAAATTAAACCAACTACAGTTAAAACATTGCCTCATCCAGGGTACCCAACTGATATGCAGCCTCAAATGACTGTCCTTCAATTAATGGCAGATGGTACAAGTATTTTAACAGAGACGGTATTCGAAAATCGTTTTATGCATCTTGAAGAATTACGACGTATGAATGCAAAATTTAAGATTGAAGGCAACTCAGTTGTCATGTATGGTCCAACTGACTTCAATGGTGCAGAAGTTGCTGCTACAGACTTAAGAGCTGCTGCAGCACTTGTGCTAGCAGGATTAGTAGCTCGTGGTTATACACAAGTTACACATCTTGAATATCTTGATCGAGGCTACTATCATTTCCATCAAAAGTTAGAAGCTTTGGGTGCTGAAATTAAACGTATCAATGATGATACACAAGATATAATTATTAAGACAGAAAATGAAGTAAAATAGAAGAAATGTCCATTTTGGACATTTTTTTATTGTATAGGTATATGGTATAATGCTTACATTAGTGTAAGTTTTAAGTGCCGAGAGGAGAAGCATAATGGCTAAAGATATTGGTATTGATTTAGGAACCGCAAATGTATTAATTAACGTACAAAATAAAGGAATCGTCTTAAATGAACCATCTGTTGTTGCAATTGACACAAAATCAGGTCGTGTATTAGCAGTTGGATCAGAAGCATATAAAATGGTTGGTAGAACACCTGGTAGTATTAGAGCTATCAGACCTATGAAAAATGGTGTCATTGCTGATTTTGATATTACAGAACAAATGTTAACTTACTTTATTAAAAAATTAAATGTGAGCGGCTTTTTATCAAAACCAAGTATTTTGATTTGTTGCCCAACAAATATCACATCAATTGAACAAAAAGCAATTATTCAAGCTGCTGAAAAAGCTGGTGGTGGCAAGGTTTATCTTGCTGAAGAACCTAAAGTTGCAGCTATTGGTGCTGGGTTGGATATTTATCAACCCCGTGGTAGTTTAGTGATTGATATTGGTGGTGGTACAAGTGATGTTGCCGTTATTTCATTAGGCGATATTGTAGCAAGCCGTTCATTACGTGTTGCTGGTGATCAATTGAATAGTGATGTTATCAATTTTGTTAAGCAAAAACATAACCTTCAAATCGGTGAACGTACAGCTGAAAAAGCTAAAATTGAAATTGGGACAGTTTACCCAGACAATCGTGCATTAGAAATGGAAATTCGTGGACGAGATGTTGTTACTGGTTTACCAAAGACAGTTGTGCTTAGCTCTGCTGAGATTGAAGAAGCAACTCATGATACAATGCAAGCAATCGTTGCAGCAACTAAAGAAGTTCTTGAACAAACACCACCAGAATTAGCATCAGATATTATTGATACTGGGATTATTTTAACAGGTGGCGGTGCATTATTAGATGGTGTTGATTTATTAATGTCATCGAACTTAGATATTCCTGTTATGGTGTCAGAAACACCATTGGATGATGTCGCAAAAGGAACTGGATTCTTGTTAGATCATATTGAAAAACAAGGTAGATAACAACTGTGATACTGGTTATTAAGGGAGGTCTATTAACGGGGCAATCTGTTGATGGACCTTTTCATATAGGAGGTGTCATTTATTTATGCAAAACTTAATGCTTGCACCAATCAAGTTTTATCAAAAATTTATTTCACCGATGTTTCCACCTAGTTGCCGGTACTATCCAACATGTTCAAACTATATGATTAAGGCAATTCAAAAACACGGTGCAAAAGGTATTATTATGGGTATCGGTAGGATTTTACGATGCCATCCTTTTGTCAGAGGCGGATACGATCCCGTACCTGATTACTTTACCGTACGAAGAAATAAGAACCCTAAAGGAGAAGAAAAGCATGTCTAAAAAAGAAAAAGAGATTGAAGTAGCAGAAAATGATATTAAAATTAATGGTGAGGATGCAGTTTCATTAACCGTTGGCGGTATTGAAATTGGTACAGTCATTCAACAAGATACAAAATTTGTTGCAACATTAAGTAACGGTGAGATATTCAAAGCTAAAACTCGTGATGAAGGTATTGATACTTTATTGCGCGATTTTCACTTACATCGCGGTTAATTAGTCAATTATTAAATTTTAGCCTATTCAAAAATTTAACGAAATAAGTGACATAGTGTGGAGGGGAATTCTATGAGTAGTAGAAAAGATGAGGTCGATAGTGAGTCAAGAATTGATTATGGTATTATTTTTGCCGTTTTAGTCTTGGCAATTATTGGGCTTGCCTCAATTTACGTATCAGCATCCCATGATACTAGTGCGACCTCAATTGTTAGCCAAATGGTTTCACAGTTAATGTGGTACGCTATTGGTGTCATTGCAATTGTCGTTATTATGCAATTTGACTCAGAACAATTATGGCGAGTCGCACCGATAGGGTATTTTATTGGCCTGTTTTTATTGATGATTGTTTTAGTCGTATATAGTCGACCTTTATATATAAACACAGGTGCTAAAAGTTGGATACCATTAGTTGGTTCGTTAACGTTCCAACCATCAGAAGTTATGAAGCCAGCATTTATATTAATGTTGGCGCGTGTGGTTACGATACATAACAATGATTATCCAACTCATAAAATTGGGACAGATATTATTTTATTAGCCAAAATGATAGCATGGACGTTACCAGTAGTTATTTTATTAAAACTGCAAAATGATTTTGGAACAATGCTCGTTTTCTTTGCTATTTTAGGTGGTGTCATTTTAGTTTCAGGTATCACTTGGAAGATTATTGGACCGGCATTTGGAACGGTGGCTGTTGTAGGTGGAACGGCATTATATATGGTTATTTCAACAACTGGTCGATCAATTCTAGAAAAAGTTGGCTTTTCTGCCTACCAATTTGACCGAATTGATAACTGGTTAGATCCATCAAAAGATACATCCGGAACAGGATATCAATTATGGCAAAGTATGAAAGCCATTGGATCAGGACAAATGACTGGTAAGGGATTTAACGTGTCAAATGTTTATGTTCCCGTCCGTGAATCTGATATGATTTTTTCTGTTATCGGCGAAAACTTTGGGTTTATTGGTGGTTGTATTTTAATCTTTATTTATTTCTTACTCATTTATCGAATGGTTCGTGCAACCTTTGATACGAAGAATGAATTTTATGCTTACTTATCTACTGGGGTCATTATGATGATTTTATTCCATGTTTTTGAAAACATTGGGATGAGTATTGGGTTACTACCTTTAACAGGTATTCCATTACCATTTGTCAGTCAAGGTGGGTCTGCTTTAGTAGGAAATATGATTGGAATTGGCTTAATTATGTCAATGCGATACCATCATAAGAGTTACATGTTCAGTAGCGAAGACGAAGATTTTGATAAAAAGATAAGGCAGTGATTCTATTATGGAATCACTGTTTTTTAAAACTAGGAGGTTTTGATGATGATTGATTTTTATTGGTATCCTAAATGTTCAACTTGTAGAAAAGCAAAACAATGGTTAGACGAAAATGAGGTTGAATACCATATAATAGATCTTATCCAAGAAACACCAAAGGCGAGTCTAATCGAAAAATGGTTGAATGAGTCTGGTCTTCCAGCAATATCTTTTTTTAATACACAAGGAAATAAGTATCGTGAATTAAATCTAAAAGATAAACGACCAACGATGACAATTCAGCAATCAAGTCAAATTTTAGCATCAGATGGGATGTTAATGAAACGTCCGGTATTAACTGATGGAACAAAATTAACGACCGGATTCAGTGAAGATGTTTTTACAGAGACATGGTTAAATAAATAAAACTGTTGACATTAAATTTTAATCTAGCTATAATCAACTACAATAAGAAATACAGATAAGACGTTTTGAAAAGATGAGTAAATTTTAGTAATTAGTTAAGAGAATCCTGGTAGCTGAAAAGGGATCAAAATTACGGAATTGAATATGGTCTTGGAACGTTTGGTAGATGAGCAATGTTAATCTACCTTGGGTACGCCCAATACAGCGGAAAGGTATCGGTTATATTAAAACCCGTACCTGATGAGATTGTTATCGTGAGGTAACAATAAAACAAGGTGGTAACACGTGAAGTTTATAACTTCTCGTCCTTCCGTTTATTAAACGGGGGATGGGAGGTTATTTTTTTGCAGAAAAATTAGGAGGTATTAACATGATTGAGTTTAAAAATGTATCAAAAGAGTTTATCACGAAAAGTGGTAAGGTTAGCGCTGTTTCTGATGTGAATCTTTCGGTGGAAGATGGTAGCATCTTAGGTATTGTAGGATATTCAGGTGCTGGTAAAAGTACATTAATTAGAATGCTGAATGGATTAGAGACACCAACTTCGGGTGAAGTTGACGTTAATGGCGCTAAAATCGCATCTTTATCGGGTAGAACATTGAGAAAGCAACGTCAAAAAATTGGCATGATTTTTCAACATTTTAATTTACTCTGGTCACGAACGGTTGTGGAAAACATCATGTTTCCACTTGAACTTGCTGGAATAAGTAAAACTGAGCGGTTGTCCAAAGCTGAAGAATTAACAACATTAGTTGGGTTAAAAGGTAAAGAAAATGCATATCCTTCTGAGTTATCTGGTGGACAAAAGCAACGAGTTGGGATTGCTAGGGCTTTAGCGAATGATCCTGAAATTTTGATTTGTGATGAAGCAACAAGTGCGCTAGATCCACAAACAACAGATGAAATATTAGATTTATTACTTCAAATTAATCATAAATTGAAATTAACAATTGTATTAATCACTCATGAAATGCATGTGGTTCGTAAGATATGTGATCACGTTGCTGTAATGGAATCTGGAAAATTAGTGGAGAGTGGACTTGTCTTAGACGTCTTTAAGCGTCCGAAACAAGACGTCACAAAACGATTCGTTAATCAGGAGGTCACACCAGCTCTACATGATACTGAACTTGCTGTAAATGAATTAATTGAAGCTTATCCACAAGGGTTGATTGTTCAATTAACCTTTCACAGTACGCAGACGCAAATGCCAATTATCTCTGAAATGTTAAGACAAATTCCAGAAGTTGATTTTAATATCGTTGAGGGTTCCATTCATCAAACTCAAGGTGGCCCAATTGGAACATTATATATTCAATTAACTGGTCCAAAAATAAGTTTAGATCAAACCGTTCCATTCTTGCAAAAAATGAAAGTAGAAACGGAGGTATTGCATTATGGGGACTAATACTTGGGCGTCATATTTTAACTTTAATGCTGTTAACTGGGATGAATTCTGGTCAAATACTTGGGAAACAATCAGTATGACATTAATATCTACAATAGCCGTTACAATTTTGGGTATTATCTTAGGTCTTATTTTATTTGAAACAAAACAAAAAACGACCGGTAAAATAAGTATCTGGGTAAAAATAATTAATTGGATTGTTTCAGCCATGGTTAACATTTTTCGTTCAATTCCGTTTATTATTTTAATTGTCTTATTATTGCCTTTTACTAAGGCTTTAGTTGGTTCTATTATTGGACCGATTGCAGCATTGCCAGCTCTAATCCTCTCGGCGGCTCCATTTTATGCACGAATGGTGGAACTTGCTTTTCGTGAGATTGATTATGGTGTGATTGAAGCAGCTG
Organism: Dellaglioa sp. CoH-57-MRSF-20; assembly: GCF_056781955.1. The sequence continues at coordinate 127,674 of NZ_JBXAXV010000004.1, read as the reverse complement.
AAGCAATGGGTGCTAACAAGGCACAAATCATTTGGAAAGTACTATTACGAGAAAGTTTACCAGCTCTTATTTCAGGGGCGACAGTTACTGGAATTACAATTATTGGGTACACGGCAATGGCTGGTACGATTGGTGCCGGTGGGCTAGGAAATTGGGCTTTCATTGAAGGTTATGGTGCTAATAATAATACTGTTACACTAGTTGCAACGGTCACAATCATCATTATTGTTGCCATTTTTCAACTTATTGGTGATCATTCAGCTAAATTAATCGATAAACGAAATAATTAAGGGGTAACCTCATGAGAATAAACAAAAAGTTCATTTTTTCATTTCTATTTTTGACTCTTTTATTAGCTGGATGCGGGAAACAATCAAATGGAATGACTACTTTGACAATTGGTGCTAGTAATATGCCCCATGCAGAAATTCTAGATCATGTAAAACCAATGTTGGCAAAAGAAGGTATCGATTTAAAAGTTAAAGTTTTTCAGGATTATGTGATGCCTAATAAAGCGACTGAATCTGGTGATTTAGATGCTAATTATTTTCAACATAAACCATTTTTAGATAATTGGGACAAACAGAATAATGGTGATTTAATAAGTGTTGGAAATGTTCATCTTGAACCAATCGGTGTCTATTCTAAACAAGTTAAAAAGTTAACTGATTTGAAGAAAGGAAGTACGGTTTTAGTATCTAACAGTATTTCAGATTATGGTCGTGTTTTAACTATTTTTAAAGATGCTGGATTAATAACCCTGAAAAAAGGGACAGACGTGGCAACTGCAAATTTTGCTGATATCAAAACAAATAAATTAAATTTAGTTTTTAAGCATACGTATGAGCCAAAATTGATGTCTGATTTATATGAAAATAATGAAGGCTCAGCCATCATTATTAATGCAAATTATGCGGTTGAAGCTGGATTAAATCCAACGAAACAAGCTATTGCATTAGAACGTAGTACATCATCATATGCGAATTTAGTTGCTGTCGCACCAAAAAATAAAGATAATCCTGCGATTAAAAAGTTAGTTAAAGCACTACAATCTAAAAAGACACGCGAATGGATTTTGAATAAGTATAAAGGTGCCGTTATTCCTGCAAAATAAAGAGAATTGAATTAGTCGACATGACTAATTCAATTCTCTTTATTTTGCAATTTTATTAATTAGCCATTTGAAAATAGCTAAATCTGATGGTTCTCTTATATAAGACATTTCGGGATGCCATTGAACACCTAAAATGAGACCGTCATTACTACTGATACCTTCAATTAGGCCATCTGAACTTGTCGCAATGGCCGTTAATGAATCACCTAAACGGTTAATGGCTTGGTGATGGTACGTATTGACACGAAGCGTTGAACCATAAGTATCTGATAAATAATTATTTGCTTTAATCGATACAGAATGTGTGGCGTATTCTGGTAATGTTGGATCTTGTAAATGCTTAACTTGCCAATTTGAATAGTCACTTAAATCTTGATAGAGTGTTCCACCAAAAAAGACGTTAAGTATTTGTAGTCCACGGCAAATACCAAGTATTGGTATTTTTCGAGAAATAGCTTCCTTGATTAAAGCGAGCTCCATTTCGTCACGTGGGGGATTTAATTCTTCTAATTTTGGATGAGGTTCTTGGCCGTATAAGATTGGTGAAACATCTTGACCACCTGCTAATAGTAAACCATCTACCAAATCAAGATAACTAGATGCGTTTGCTAAATCAGTAGGAATGATTAGTGGTAAACCGCCAACTTCAATAATGGCATCAATATAGCCTTGAGGTGTATAAGTAATTTCGTTAATGTGCATGCCTGTAATTGGATTTCGATTAGGATTTCCAACAATACCGATAATAGGTTTCATAAATGAACCTCCTCAAAATTTACTTTTTATTAGTTTAACTTAATTAAATAAAGATTGCGAGTCTCGAGGCTCCATTGAAATGGATAATTTATTAAGATAGAATGGAATATATTAATGAATCGGAGGAATGCTAAAATGTCGACACTTGAGGTTAAAAATTTACATGTAGAAATTGAAGATAAAGAAATTTTAAAAGGTGTTAATTTAAAAATGTCGACTGGAGAAGTACACGCAATCATGGGTCCAAATGGAACAGGTAAATCAACTTTATCTGAGGCCATTATGGGGAATCCTGCGTATAAAGTGACAGAAGGCGAAGTATTGCTGAATGGTGTAAACATTTTAGAACTACCTGTTGATGAGCGAGCTCGAGCAGGATTATTTTTAGCAATGCAATATCCTTCAGAAATTCCTGGTGTAACAAATGCTGAATTTATGCGTGCAGCAATCAACGCACGTCGACCGGAAGATAAACAAATCCCAATTCGAGAATATTTAAAGAAATTAGATAAAACGATGACAACTTTAGATATGACTGAGGAAATGGCTGATCGTTATTTAAATGAAGGTTTTTCAGGTGGCGAAAAGAAACGTAATGAAATTTTACAACTGATGATGATTGAACCAAAATTTGCTATTTTAGATGAAATTGATTCAGGTCTAGACATTGATGCATTGAAAGTTGTTTCGAGAGGCGTAAATGAAATGTTGAAAAATGCGGAATTTGGAACACTTATGATTACGCATTACCAACGTTTGCTGAACTATATTGTGCCTGATGTGGTGCACGTTATGATGGATGGACGGGTTGTTAAAACGGGTGGCGCCGAACTTGCAGAAAAACTGGAAGAAGAAGGCTATGCTGGTTTGCGTGATGAATTAGGGCTAGACATTACTTTAACAGACGAGAACCTTTAGTGGAGGGCCGGAAAATGATTGATTTGAAGCTCTTAGAACAAAGTATAATTGATTTTTCAAATTTAAAACAAGAACCTGAGTGGTTTCAACAATTAAGAAGAGATGCCTTTGTAAAAAAAACATTACTAGCGCTTCCTTCATTTGAAAAAATTAGATACCAAAAATGGCCCATTATACCTGAAACACTGGTTAAAGAATCAGGGGAATTTGTTTCAAAAAAATCGGATGAAAATACGTTTATTCAAGTTGGATCTCGAACGATTAGTTTAAATATATCTGAGGAATTAAAAGAAAATCATGTTATTATTTGCGACTGGTCAACCGCGTTAGTGGAACATGCAGATTTAATTAAGAAATATTTTATGACTAAGGCAGTTAAATGGGATAGTGATTTGTTGACCGCAACGCATTTAGCACAATTAACCGGTGGTTTGTTTATTTATGTACCTAAAAATGTTGTATTAGACAACCCAATTACAACTTATTTAACGCAGGATGCACGGGACAATCAGGACTATGTACAGCATGTTTTAATTGTCGCAGCAGAAAATAGTCAGTTTTCATATCTAGAAAATCGTTCAACAGTCGGTGATCAGATCACAACCGCAAATATTATTGTGGAAGTGATTGCTAAAGCTAACAGTCATGTTAAATTTGCTGGAGTTGATCAATTAGGGGAACATACAACAGCATATATTAACCGTCGGGGTTATTTATTAGGCAATGCAAAAATAGATTGGTCAATTGGATTACTTAATAATGGCAATATAATTGGCGATTTCGATTCTGATTTAATTGGTGCAGGTTCTCACGCAGATGTTAAAGTTGTTGCGATTTCAACAGGAAATCAGATTCAAGGGATTGATACACGGGTGACGAATTATGGTAAACATTCAATTGGTCAAATTCTGCAACACGGTGTAATTTTATCGCGTTCTACATTAATATTTAATGGAATTGGCCATATTATTAAAGGTGCAAAGGGTGCGAATGCTCAACAAGAAAGCCGTGTGCTAATGTTATCCACAAAAGCACGTGGAGACGCTAATCCTATTTTATTAATTGATGAAAATGATGTTCAAGCTGGACATGCAGCTAGTGTTGGACGCGTGAATCAGGAACAATTGTACTATCTGATGAGTCGTGGATTACACAAAGAAGAAGCAGAAAGACTTGTTATTCGTGGATTCTTAGGACCTGTTTTAACGGCAATTCCGGCAGTTGATGTTCGTGAACGATTAATCGAAACAATAGAGGGGAAACTCATTAATGGTCAAAAATTTGAAAAAGTATCGCAATGATTTTCCTATTTTAAAGCAAATTGTGAATGATGAACCGTTAATTTATTTTGACAATGCTGCAACTGTTCAGAAACCACAAGCAGTTATTAATGCCATTTCACATTATTATGAAAATGATAATGCCAATGTACATCGTGGTGTGCATACTTTAGCCGAGCGTACAACACAGCAATTTGAAGATGTACGACAAGCTGTTGCTGATTTTATTCATGCAAAATATTCAGCTGAAATCTTATTTACAAAAGGGACAACCGAAAGTTTAAACTGGGTTGCTCAGGGTTTTGCACAGAATCGATTGAAACCAGGGGATGAGATTTTAATATCTATTATGGAACACCATAGTAACCTTGTTCCTTGGCAACAAGTCGCACAAGCAACTGGTGCTAAATTAGTTTACATCGACATAACAGATGATGGACAATTAGACATTAATGATGCGAAATTAAAAATGACAGCTAAAACTAAAATTGTATCGCTAACTCAAATTTCAAATGTTTTGGGGAGTATAAACCCCATCAAAGAATTAACGGACATGGCACATACAGTCGGTGCGGTTGTTATTTGTGATGGGGCGCAATCAATACCTTATATGCCGATTAATGTTCAGGAGTTAGATGTTGATTTTTTTGCTTTTTCAGGTCATAAAATGGGGGCTGCAACTGGTATTGGCGTTTTATATGGAAAAAGTAATTATTTGAACGAGATGCAGCCACTAGAATTTGGTGGTGAGATGATTGATTTTGTTGAAGAGCAACAATCAACCTTTAAAGATATTCCTTGGAAATTTGAAGCGGGGACACCTAATATTGAAGGGGTCATTTCATTAGGTGCTACTATTCACTATTTAAATGAAGTTGGAATGGTTAATATACAAGCACATGAACAGATGCTCATCACTGATTTATTACCTAAATTAAAAGCCATTTCTGGCATTACTGTCTATGGGCCAACTGAAAGTAAAAAACGATCAGGCGTTATTTCATTTAATTTGGAGGGACTACATCCGCATGACGTTGCGACAGCTCTTGATATGCAAGGAATTGCGGTTCGCGCGGGTCATCATTGTGCACAGCCATTAATGAAGTGCATGGGTGTATCGTCAACTGTTCGTATTAGTTTATATTTTTACAATACTTTAGAAGAAAATCAAAAATTTATTGACGCGTTAATCGCTACAAAGGAGTTCTTTAAAAATGGGACTATCTAAATTAGATAATTTATATCGCCAAGTTATTTTGGAACATGCCACACATCCGCATCATCATGGCTCACTAGTAAAGGGTCAGAAATCAATTGAACTCAGAAATCCAACCTGTGGGGATGTTTTAAAAGTTGAACTTATCATGAGTGACAACAAGGTTCAAGATGTTGCCTTTTCTGGGACGGGTTGTACGATTAGCCAGGCATCTGCAAGTATGATGACTGATGAAATTATTGGTAAAGCAAAAAATGAAATAGAAGAAATGGTGACAACATTTTCAAGAATGGTAACAGGTGAAACGATTGATGAAAATCTTTTAGGTGATGCTGCTATTTTAGAAGGTGTCGCTCAGTTTCCAGCTCGGATTAAGTGTGCCACATTAGCTTGGAAGGCAGTTTATCAAGCTATTAATTTAGAAAATTAGAGAGGAGGTAAGATATGAAAGAACTAGATGTTGGTGGTGAGTATGAATATGGCTTTAAAGATGATATTGAGCCTGTTTATTCAACTGGGCGTGGCTTAACCGAAGCGATTGTTCGAGAAATTTCGGCAGCAAAAAATGAACCAGAGTGGATGTTGGATTATCGACTTCGTGCCTTTGCCTTATATGAAAAGATGCCAATGCCAAGTTTTGGTCCTGATTTGTCTAAGTTAGATTTAGCTAATATGCGCTATTTTCAACGTGCTAGTGATAATGTTGCTAGAGACTGGGAAGATGTCCCAGATAAGATTAAAGAAACCTTTGACCGACTTGGTGTTCCAGAAGCTGAACGTAAATACTTAGCTGGCTCTTCTGCACAATATGAATCAGAAGTTGTTTACCATCATATGCGTGAAGATTTTGAAAAATTAGGAATTATTTTTATGAGTACAGATGCTGCCGTCCAAGAATATCCTGAATTGGTTAAACAGTATTTTGGCAAATTGGTTCCTGCCTCTAATAATAAATTTTCAGCTTTAAATTCGGCTGTTTGGTCTGGTGGTACTTTTATCTATGTACCTAAAGGTGTGAAGACCGAGGTGCCTATTCAAAGTTATTTCAGAATTAATGCGGAGAATACAGGACAATTTGAACGAACATTAATCATTGTTGATGAAGGCGCAAGTGTTAATTACGTTGAAGGTTGTACAGCACCTAATTATTCGGCAGACAGTTTGCATGCGGCAGTCGTTGAAGTGAACGTCATGAAAGATGCCTATTGTCGGTATACAACGATTCAAAATTGGTCAGATAATGTGTATAGCTTAGAGACAAAACGTGCTAGAGCCTTAGAAAATGCGACGATGGAGTGGGTTGATGGTAACCTTGGATCAAAAGTTACAATGAAATATCCAAGTATTTATTTAGATGGTCAAGGCGCACATGGCACAATGTTGTCGATTGCGTTTGCTGGTGGGAATATCGTTCAAGATACTGGGGCAAAAATGATTCACAATGCTAAAAATACGACTTCTTCGATTGTTTCTAAATCGTTATGTAAAGATGGTGGACGAGTTGATTATCGAGGTTATTTAAAATTTGGTAGACATAGTGATGGTTCGTTTGCACATGTCGAATGCGATACAATCATCATGGATGATAAATCAGCGAGTGATACGATTCCATTTAATGAAATTTTAAATGGCAATGTTTCTATGGAACATGAAGCTAAAGTTTCTAAAATTTCTGAAGAACAATTATATTACTTAATGAGTCGCGGAATTTCTGAAGCAAAAGCAACAGAGATGATTGTAATGGGATTTGTTGAACCGTTCACCAAAGAATTACCGATGGAATACGCTGTTGAATTGAATCGTCTGATTGAGTATCAGATGGAAGGCAGTGTGGGGTAAAATAGTTTAGAATGATGTTACTTTTCCTAAAAAGTAAATAAGGGGATAATAATTAAATGATATATGCACTGGAAATAAAAGGCTTAAAAAAAGAATATGCAACGGGTGTTAAAGCGTTACGTGGTATTGATCTGGCTGTAGAAGAAGGGGATTTTTATGCACTTTTAGGGCCTAATGGTGCGGGAAAATCAACGACAATTGGTATTATTACATCTCTTGTGAATAAAACAGCGGGAACAGTGAAGGTTTTTGATTACGATATTGATACCAATTTGGTACAAGCCAAACAACAAATTGGACTTGTCCCACAGGAATTTAACTTTAATCCTTTTGAAACGGTTCAACAAATTGTTGTTAATCAGGCTGGTTACTATGGTGTTCCTCATAAAGAAGCAATGGAGCGCAGTGAAAAATATTTAAAACAGTCAGATTTATGGGAAAAACGTAATGTACGTGCACGAATGCTTTCTGGTGGGATGAAACGAAGATTGATGATTGCCAGGGCATTAATGCATGAACCTCGGTTGCTCATTTTAGACGAACCAACTGCGGGTGTAGATATTGAGTTGAGACGTGAAATGTGGTCTTTTTTAAAGGAATTGAATGAGAATGGCACAACGATTATCTTGACGACTCATTATTTAGAAGAAGCAGAAACACTTTGTCGTCATATCGGTATTATTCAATCAGGTGAGTTGATTGAAAATACGAGCATGAAAACTTTATTATCAAAATTACAATTTGAAACGTTTATTTTCGATTTAGATGTGTATGATAAAAAGCCAGAAATTATAGGGTATAAAAATTCCTTTGAAGACGCGCAAACAATTTCTATCGAAGTTGAACGAAATCAAGGTGTTAATGGGATCTTTAAACAATTTGATGAACAAGGGATAAAAGTTCTTTCTATGCGAAATAAATCGAATCGATTAGAAGAGTTATTCTTGAAAATTACGGAAGAAAAGCACCAAGTGGGGGAGAAACATGTTTAATCAATATTTTACTGCATTAAAAAGTCTCGCAATAAAAGAAACTAATCGTTATTTGAGAATTTGGGTACAGACATTAGTACCACCAGTGATTACAACATCATTGTATTTTATTATATTTGGTAAAATGATTGGTGGCCGAATTGGTGCAATGGGTGGATTTTCATATATGGAATTCATTGTACCAGGGTTAATTATGATGTCGGTGATCACTAGTTCGTATGCTAATGTATCTTCGTCATTTTTTTCTCAGAAATTTCAGAAAAATATTGAAGAATTACTAGTTGCACCAGTACCAACGCATATTATTATATGGGGATTTGTTATTGGAGGACTTGGAAGAAGTGTTTTAGTTGGGGCACTTGTCACTATTATTTCATTATTTTTTGTACCTCTTCATGTTTTTTCGTGGGTCATTATTATTATCACACTTTTGATGACAGCCATTTTATTTTCATTAGCAGGATTAATTAATGGTATTTTTGCACAGTCATTTGATGATGTGTCAATTGTACCTACGTTTGTTTTACAGCCATTAACTTATCTTGGTGGTGTTTTCTATTCTATTTCAATGTTACCACCAGTTTGGCAGGCCATCTCTAAGATTAATCCAATTGTTTATATGATTTCAGGATTTAGATATGGTTTTTTAGGTAAGACTGATGTATCACTTGCTTTATCAATGATAATTCTTATTCTGTTTATTGGTGTTCTTTACTGGATTTGTTGGTATCTTATTAATAAAGGTAGAGGTTTGAGAAGTTAGGATAGCCAATGTAATAATCCTTCTTTCTTATTAATCATTCTGTGACGGTTGATCAATAATGAATCTGGATAGCACCAAAAACAAAAGTCTTATGGCTTTTGTTTTTTTGTTAGGGTACGAAAAATGGTACCAAAGATAGATATCGTAGACTCTTTAAAAGATAGATATAAGGTATATTTTGAAAAAATGTCTGTTTTTCAAGTAAATTATTATTAAAACACTAGAATAACGTTTATACTAGCTACATATAAAACTAAAAAGGAGATAAATAATGACTATAAATAAACAATTAATTAAAGATGATTTATACGAAGCAGTAAATGGTGAATGGTTAAAAACTGCCAAAATTCCTGATGATAAACCTGCGACGGGTGGTTTTAATGATTTAGCTGATGAAATTGATAAAACTTTGATGGCTGATTTTGAAAAAATGTCAGCTGATTCTAGTGTTAAAGCACCATTAATGCAAGAATTTTTAAACTATTATGCCTTAGCAGCTGATTTTGATCGACGTGAATCAGAAGGAACCTTACCATTGAAAAAAGTTTTAGCACCTTTAGAAAATTTAACAAGTTTAGCTGATTTCGATACTAAATGGGCAGATTTTGTTCGTGCGGGTTATCCAACACCACTTGGGTTTGATGTTGATGCTGATATGAAAAATGCTAAAATTAATGCTTTATTTGTGGCAGCTCCGAGTTTGGTTTTACCAGATAAAACGTATTATGAACGAGATAATTCACAAGCTGAAGGTTTACTTAAAGCATTTAGGGCGATGATGACTAAGTTATTAGTTGCTTTAGATTATAGTGAAGAAAATGCAAATCATGTTATTACAGAGGCACTAACTTTTGATCGTAACTTAGTGCCAAATGTCAAGAGTGCTGAAGAATCAGCTGATTATAGTAAAGCGTACAACCCACAAAGTTTCACAGAATTTAGTTCACAAAGTAGTAATTTAGATTTAAAATCAATTGTTAAAAATCTTTTAAATGGGAATGAACCAGAAAAAATAATTGTGACTGAACCTAAATTTTTATCATCTATTGATGAACTCGTGAATACAACTCATTTTACAGAATTTAAAAGTTGGTTAATTGTTAAAACAGTAGGGAGTCTTAGTTCATATTTATCAGATGACTTACGTGTTATTGCTGGTGAATACGGGCGTGCATTATCTGGAAGCAAGGCACCGAAAAAACAACAAAAGTTTGCTTATTATCTAGCCATGGGAACCTATAGTGGGGTTGTGGGCGAATATTATGGATATAAATACTTTGGTGAAGATGCTAAAGCAGACGTTCAACAGATGGTTGAAAAGATGATTAATGTTTATCAAAATAGATTGGCTACTAATAATTGGTTAACAAGTACTACACGTGATAAGGCAATTTTAAAATTAAGTAAATTAGGTATTCAAGTTGGGTATCCAGATAAAATTAACCCGCTTTATCAAAAAATGCACGTTAATATGGAAAAAACATTGCTAGAGAATGCAATGGCCTTTGATAAATTAGCCACTGAAGATATGTTTAGTAAGTGGGATAAACCTGTCGATCGTGATCTTTGGGAGATGAGTGCAGCAACAGTTAATGCTTATTATCATCCCTTTAAAAATATCATTGTCTTTCCAGCGGCTATTTTACAAGCACCATTTTATAGTTTAGAGCAGAGTAGTAGTGCTAACTATGGTGGTATTGGAGCAGTTATTGCGCACGAGATTTCACATGCTTTTGATAATAATGGTGCGCTATTTGATGAGTATGGTAATTTGAATAATTGGTGGAGTGAAGCCGATTTGACCCATTTTAAAGAATTATCACAACAAATGATTACTGAATTTGACGGAACTGAATTCGCAGGCCAAAAAGTTAATGGGACTTTAACAGTTTCTGAAAATATTGCTGATGCTGGTGGGCTTAGTTGTGCACTTGAAGCGGCTAAATCTGAAGACGATACTGATTTTGAAGCATTTTTCATTAATTGGGCACAAGTATGGCGAATGAAGGCTTCAACACAGTATATGCAATTGTTATTATCAATTGATGTTCATGCCCCTGCTAAGTTGCGTGCTAATATTCAAGTTCAAAATTTAGCAGAATTTTATGATGCCTTTGATATTGTTGCAAGTGATGCAATGTATAAAGCAGTCGATGAACGCGTTAATATTTGGTAAATGATTAATTAAGACAAATTAAAAGGACATTATCAAAATGATAATGTCCTTTTTGCTGCGATTGTTTATCCGTAATACTTAAAGGTAGCATATTATAATACTTCGTTCTCTGTAATTTTTTCTTCCAAAACGTTGAAATTATATTCAGAAAGTTCATTTAAGCCATTTTTACTCTCATCAAAGAAAGCAGTTAAACTTTCAGATAACATTAGATTGATAACACGACCAGCTTCAAATTGAACTAAGATAACTGGAATATGAGCTTCTACTGCCATACCAACTTCAAACATAGTACCAGAGTCAGGTTCGTTATCTTCGTCTTCTTTGTAGTCTAAGATAGCAACAACAACGTCTGCGCGATGAACTTGGCGTGTGTCAGCTAAATAAACTGCACGTTGCCATTGTTGACTGAATTGTTCATATTGTTTACTTTGATTATCTTGGGGCAAGTAAATATTGTCACTATCAATTGTTTTGTTCTCTTTTAATGCTGCAACAACTTGAGAAACACGTTCACGTTGTTTGTCGCTAAAAAATGGACCTGCTAAATAAACTTTATTCATTAATATCGTCTCCTGGAATATATATTTGCTTTTTTAAGTATAGCATGACATTTTAAAAATGGGCACAAAAAAAGAAGACAATGAAGTCTTCTTTTTCAATTTCTAAACACCGTAAACGAATTGACCTGAATTAAAGTGGTCAGCTGAAATAACGTAAACGTTACCACTATTACGTAAAGTAAAGTTAGCTAAATCATTTAATAAGTTATTGGTTGTTTTTCCAGGTTCAGTATCGATAATTTGACCATCACTAATTAAACCAGGGAATACAGCGTCTTCGTTAATTAATAAAGTATTAACACGATGTTGCGTTAATAGAGCAAACAAATCGATTGGGTTTGTTTTGCTTGGATTAACTTCATCAAGTGAACGAGCACGATCCAATAAATGATCAATTGTTTGATTGATTAAAATTTGATTTTGATCTAACAAATCTTTTTCAATTTCTGTAGTTGTTAGGGCACTAGGTGATTTTTTAATTGTAATTTCTGAATTAACTGATTTTAATTTTGTTAATTCATGGAATAAGCTTTGATTTTTAGGTAGTCCAATAAGGAAAAGACGTTTATAAATTAATTCGGGATGGGTAACTAGGAATTTTTCAATTGCCAAGTAGTAATTTCTATTATCAATCGCTTTTTCTTCATCCTTAGTATTTAACCCATGGAGGGCGCCAGTAGGGCCATGAGTGGTCGTGGTATCTGTACTTTCAGGACCAAGAGTTGATACCATGTCGATAGGAGCATCCTCTGGGAGTTCTTGTTTCAATAAGACACCTTCTTTGAATTGATGTAATTCAAATGAATCACGGTGTAAGCTTAGGATTGTTCCTGATAATTTTGTTGCTTGTTGAGCTAATAAAGGTAAAGTGTATGCTTCAGGACCAACAATAACTTTATCTACTTCAATAGCGTGATTTAAATTAAATTTAAAGTAATCGTTAGGTGTTAAGTAAAGTGCGATACTAGGGAATTGACCGATTTTATCTGCAATTTCATTAATAAAATTAACCAATTGTGTTTCAATTAGTTCCCAAGTTTTCTTAGGTACATCCGAATGAGCTTCTTTGGCAGTTTTTAAACTAGTTTTTAGTTTTAACTGATTCTTCGCAGCAAAATTAATACCTGGATATGTTTTGATAAAGATTGATACAATGGGTTCTTCTTTGATTGTGAGTAATTTTTTCAAATTGTTATGCATTGACATAATGGTTCCCCCTTTATATGATTACCTTTAGTATAACATCATGAAAACGGTTATCCAACTTATATGGTTACGTTTTCATAAAAGGAGTAAATATGATTTATTTAGAAAAAGATAACAAAAATATTAAAAAAATGGAAGCTTACATGAAAAATAATTTTTCTTACTTAGGGATTAAGACACCAAGTCGACGTGAACTAACAAAGGACTTGATGAAAGAATCTAAGAGTTGGCCTCTAGAAGAGTTAATCTCACAAATTTTAGCTTATTATGGTCGTGAAGAAAGAGAGTATCAATATGTTGCAATCGACTTAGCACAAAAAAATCTTAAACGATTGACGGTTGATGAAGTCCAAGTATTGGTTGAGTTAATTAAGGTTAAACCATGGTGGGATTCAGTAGATGCTTTACGTAAGGTTATTAGTGACTTTTTAAAATTAAGTCCGATAAATTTTAACGATATTAGTAAGCAATTTGAAAACCATGATAATTTCTGGATGCGTCGTGTGGGTATAAATCTTCAGTTAGGCTATCGTGAAGAAACTAATCTAGCTTACTTATCAAAGATGATTTTGAATGATAGAACAACAGATGAATTTTTCATCCAAAAAGCGATTGGTTGGTCATTACGTGAGTATGCTAAGACTGATGAAAATTGGGTTATAACTTTTATTGAGAGCCATGATCTATCAAAGCTAGCTGTGCGAGAAGGACTTAAACATGTGAAGACAAAATAAAAAAGACTGATTTTATTCAGTCTTTTTTGCTTATTTTAAGGTTAAGAATTTATCTCCGGCAAGGTCTCTGTAGAAATTTGCTTTAATTGCTTGTTGATAAGGCATGTACCAAATATAACCAATTCCAAGTGTCACGATTGATAATAGGTACCAACCAACCAGACTTAACTCTATTACGAATAAATCAAATTTGTGTCCGTTCATTAATTCACGGCTTAACGTTATTTTTTTATTAATACTGATGTCAGGATGATTTGGGTTATCTGTTAAGTCTTTGTTAATCATAAAGACTTGTGAATAAGAATAGTATTTAATAATTCCTGGGACAATAAGCAAGAGAGTCCAAAGTGTACTATAAATGGTTTTGAGAATGGCGATACCAATAGATGGGAAAAATAATTCATTTGAGAAAACTTGGAAACTTTGTGTAAATGCATGTTCTGGTGTTTTTTGTGAACTGACCCAAGTTAAGAATGTATATGAAACACCTACAAGTAGAATTTGAAAAATAAGATAAAGAACAACGACAGTTGCTGAAATTATAGGACTGATAGCTGATGATTGGTTATTATTTTCAGTAGAATATAAATTCATAATGTCTGCGTACTCAGTAGAATATAAGCGAGAATAAACAATAAAAATAAGGATTGCTAGTAAGCTAACTAGGATAGCTGACTTCCAGTGTCCTTTAAGTAATGCCTTTGATTCAGATTTCAGTTGTTGTCTCGTTTTTAGTGGTTTTTCCATGATGTGTGTCTCCTTAATTGTATATGTTTTAATAATATTTTAAGCATACATTAAACCAAATATTAAGTCTATACTGACAGATTGAGAATGTGAGTATTTCAATATTTTTAGACGGTATAAAAGTGAAACAAACCAAACTTTTTGTTAGATTGTAGTAAGATGAATAGCGTAATCTATATTAATGGAAGAAGAGTGAGCTAATGGTAAATAAAATGAAGGCCATCGCAGCATTTGGAAAATTTCCGACAGAAGATAAAAATGCATTACGAGATGTCAAAATCGATAAACCGACACCTGAAAATCATGATATTCTTGTGAAGGTAACGGGTATTTCAGTGAATCCAATAGATTATAAATCAAGAATGTTAATTGATTCTGAAGAAAAATTACTTATTTTAGGTTTCGATGCAATCGGGGTCGTCTCTGAAATAGGATCAGAAGTAACACAATTTAATAGTGGTGATAAGGTTTTTTATTTAGGTGTCAATAATCGTTCAGGAAGTAATGCTGAGTATCAGCTAGTTGATGAACGACTAGTTGGAAATGCACCCAAGAAAATAACAGACAGTGAAGCAGCCGCTATGCCACTAACAGGTGTAACAGCATGGGAAGCATTATTTGAAAAATTAAATTTCATTCCAGAGAAAAATGCCAATAGTGGAAAATCAGTTTTAATTATTAATGGAGCTGGTGGTGTAGGCTCTATTGCTATTCAACTTGCTAAATGGGCTGGTTTGACTGTTATCACGACCGCTTCAAGATTAGAAACGAGCGATTGGGTTAAAAAGATGGGCGCTGATATTGTCATTAATCACCGAAAAGATTTGAAGAAACAATTAGTTAAATTAAATATTAATGAAGTTGATGGTATTCTAATATTGCACTCAACAGAAACTTATTTTGATTTAGCAGCAGATATCATCAGACCTCAGGGTATTATTACTTCAATTGTGGGCACATCTGATAATTTACCAATTGGTAAATTAAAAAATAAAAGTAATGAGTTTAAATGGCTAACAGTTTTTACTAAAGGTGTATATTACACGGCAGATATGAGCTCTCAAGGTAAAACATTAAATCGCTTAGCCACGTTATTAGATGAAGGCAAACTAAAATCAACGATGACTAAATCATTGGTGGGGATTAACGCCGATAATTTACGAACGGCTTCTGAAGTTGTTGAAAATGGTAAGATGATTGGAAAGTTTGTAATAACTGGTGAATTTAACGCGGAGGTATAAGCTATTGAGTAAAAAAGAAATTAGAAAAATGATTATTAACAAGATGGTTGATTTGGCAAAAAATAAGGTCCTTGAAAAAAGGAATCAGGAGAAGGCAATTATTGATAAAGTTTTACAATCTGAAGAATGGGAATCGGCTGATTCAATCGGATTAACAATTAGTCAATCGATTGAGTTTAGTACTAACGAATTACTATTGGCGGCACTGTCTCAAGGTAAGAGGGTGTATATACCAAAAACGATGCCTGAAAAGCAACTTGCATTTTTACCTTACTTATCTATTGAACAGGTGCTTATAAAAAGTGATTATGGACTATTAGAACCTGAATATAATGTTGCACTTGAAAAGAATAATTTAGATTTAGTGATTGTACCAGGAGTTGGGTTTAATTTAGAGAATAATCAAAGGATTGGCTTTGGCGGTGGTTATTATGATCGGTATATTGCAAAATATCAACCAAAAACAATTTCACTTTGTTTGGACGTTCAAAATGTAATTTCTGAGAAATGGACAAGTAATCAGTTTGATATTAAAATTGATAAAATTATTACAGTATAAGTTCTATTTGAATAAATCCTTAACAAAATACAGTTTAATAATATTATTTACATTAATATACGAATATAGTAAAATTGTAATTGCTCATTAATGAGATAAACACGAACAAATGTATTTATGAAAAGGAGATTTAAAATGATTAATCGCATTAAATCATATTTTGAAATTGATCAGTTACATACAACGGTTAAACGCGAAATGTTAGCTGGTTTTACAACGTTTATATCAATGGCTTACATATTATTTGTTAATCCTACGATTTTAAGTGCTTCGGGGATGGACAAAGGGGCAGTATTTACTGCAACTGCATTATCAAGTGCTTTAGGCTGTATTTTAATGGGTATTTTAGCTAAATACCCAATAGCAACAGCTCCCGCATTGGGTATTAATGCCTTTTTCTCATATTCAGTTGTTATAGGTATGGGAATTCCATGGCAAACAGCTTTAGCAGGTGTATTTGTAGCATCACTAATTTTTATTTTAATTACTATTTTTAAACTACGCGAAATGATTATTAATGCTATTCCAAGTAACTTAAAATACGCTATCTCAAGTGGTATTGGTTTATTTATTGCTTTTATCGGTTTACAAGATGGTGGCTTAATTATCGCAAACAA
Source organism: Dellaglioa sp. CoH-57-MRSF-20 (assembly GCF_056781955.1). Next base: position 110,953 of record NZ_JBXAXV010000004.1, on the reverse strand, counting down.
ATCCACAGTTGTGGGCCTAGGTCCATTGACCGTTGGTACAACATGGTTAACAATCTTTGGCTTAATTGTTACTGCAATTTTAATGGTTAGACGTGTTCCAGGTGGTATTTTTATTGGGATGTTTGCAACAGTTATTCTAGGATTCATCACAGGATTAATTAAAATGCCAACACAAGTTGTTGCCGGTGCCCCAAGTTTGGCCCCAACATTTATGCAAGGCGTTAAACATATTAGTGATATTAACACGGTTCAGTTATGGGTAGTCGTTTTAACCTTCTTGTTAGTTACTTTCTTTGATACTGCTGGAACACTTGTTGGGTTAGCTCAACAAGCCGGATTCATGAAAGACAATAAAATGCCTCGTGTCGGTAAAGCTTTAGTTGCTGATTCAACAGCAATGCTTGCTGGCTCTGTTTTAGGAACATCTCCAGTTGGTGCATATGTTGAGTCTTCAGCAGGTATCGCCGTTGGTGGACGCTCAGGTTTAACGGCTGTTACAACTGGATTATTATTTATTGTCGGGATATTTTTCTCGCCATTATTATCAGTTGTAACAACACAGGTCACTGCTCCAGCATTAATTATTGTTGGTGTATTGATGGCACAATCTTTAACAAAAATCGAATGGACAAAAATGGAAATTGCAATTCCAGCATTTTTAATTGTAATTGGTATGCCATTAACTTATAGTATCTCTGACGGGATTGCTTTGGGAATGATTTTTTATCCAATTACAATGATTGCTGCTGGTCGTCGAAAAGATGTTCATCCAATCATGTACGGACTGTTCTTTGTGTTCTTACTTTTCATGTGGATTTTAAATGTTTAAATAAAATAGCAAACGTAAATGACAGATCTACTATAAACATGGTATTATTTAGACTAAGAGTTTAAAGCGAACAAAAATAATACAATAGGAATGGAGAATATGATGACAAGCGAAAAGATACACATTGGATTACTTTTTGGTGGTAATTCATCAGAACATGACGTTTCAAAACGTTCAGCACATAATATCTACGATGCAATGGATAAAAATAAGTACGAAGTTAGTTTATTCATGTTTACAAAGGAAGGTGTACTACTTGGAGATGCTGCTTCACGTCGCATTTTTGATGGCGAACCAGAAGCAAAAGTTGTTGAAGATGTCTTACCAACAATTGATTTTACAAATCCGTTAGCTAATATCATGAGTTTAACTGAAGTTAAAGATATTGATCTTTTTTATCCAGTTATTCATGGTAATATGGGTGAAGATGGTACAATTCAAGGATTATTTAAACTTTTAGATAAACCATATATTGGTAGTGATGTTCGTTCATCAGCAATTTCATTTGATAAAGATTTAACTAAGAAAATGTTAACGTTAAATAATATCAGAAATACTAAATATTTGGTTGTTAAGGCCAACAATCGTGCTGAAATGACTTACGCACACATTAGTAAGGAACTTGGAGAAGTTGTTTTCATTAAACCAGCTAACCAAGGATCATCAGTTGGTATTCATAAGGCACATAACGAAAAAGAATTCCTTGAAGGTATAGAAGATGCATTTTTATATGACACAAAGCTTTTAGTTGAAGAATCAATCGAAAATCCTGATGAAATTGAATGTTCAATTCTTGGAAATACTGATTTAAAAGCTTCAAAATTAGGTGCAGTTATCGTACCTAAATCTGATGTATTTTACGATTACAATAATAAATTCGTTGATGCTTCAGGTGTGGAATTTGAAATGCCTGTTGAATTACCAGATGAATTAACAAAAGAAATCCAAGACATGTCATTACGTGCTTTTGAAGCATTGGGTTGTCGTGGTTTAGCACGAATTGATTTCTTAGTTAAAGATGGTATTCCATATCTTGGTGAACTAAATACGTTACCTGGATTCACAAACATTTCGCTTTATCCACAATTGTGGGAAGTTTCAGGAATTGGTTATTCAGAATTAATTGATAAATTAATCCAATTAGCATTCGACGAACATGCCGCTGTTAAAGAATTACATTATGACTTTACTGAATTACCTGAAATCTAAATTTTAAGAAGATTATTAGTCTGGAGACAGCACTAGTAATCTTTTTTATTTGAGTGAAGGAGAGAATAGAATATGGAAAGATGCCCATGGGCCCAATCGGGTAATCAGTTAATGCAAGATTATCATGATGAAGAATGGGGAAAGCCGCTTTATGGCGATCAACAACTATTCAGATTATTGAGTTTAGAATTAATGCAAGCAGGGTTGAGCTGGAAGACCGTTTTAAATAAACGTAATCATTTTAATCACGCTTTTGAAAATTTTTCAATTTACAAAGTTAGTCAATTTGATGAAGATAAAATTGCGGAACTAATGGAAAATGCAGATATTATTCGAAATAAGCAAAAAATTATCGCTATTATCGCGAATGCACAGGCGATCATAAGAATGAACCAAGATGGGCAATCATTTGATTCATTTTTATGGGAATTTGTAGCAAATAAACCAATTAATAATCTCTGGCGACATGCAGAGGATGTTCCAGCTGAAACCGACATTTCAAAAAAGTTATCTAAAGAATTGAAGAAATTAGGGTTTAAGTTTGTTGGTCCTAAAATTATTTATTCATTGATGCAAAGTATGGGTATGGTAGATGACCATATTACTTTATGTAAATTCAAGACAAAATAAAAAGAAATTAACCAATTATGGCTAATTTCTTTTTTTATTTTTTAAGATTATTTTTAAGAGCAGGTGTGTTATTTAAATCTGTTCGAACAACTAAGACATCAGAAACAGCAACTCGAGTTACGTATTCTGTAACTGAACCAATTAATAATCGTTCGACTGCATTCAATCCAGTAGCGCCGATCACAATTAAATCAATATCTAAATTAATAGGAACATTTTTAGCAATAACTACTTTTGGAGAACCATACTCAATTGAGTAGTCAACATTCTTAAGACCAGCTGCTTTTGCTTGTGCAATATACTTATTCAATGTCTCTTTTGCTGTATCACTAACTTGTTCAACCATTGACGTATCAAAACTTGAGATATTTTGGAATGCTCTAGTGTCAATAACATGCAAAAGATGAAGTGTAGAATCTTCGCCATTTCTTAAAGCTACTTGTACTGCTTTTTCGAATGCTAATTTTGCTTCATCAGAACCATCTACAGGAACTAAAATATTTTTATATTGTTGTAACATGGTCGGCCACCTCTTTCTTTTATATACCTCTATTTTACGACAAAACGAATGAAAATAGAAGTAAAAACGGTTACAAAGTTAGATTAATGCATAAAAAAAGATAAAATAATTGTTAAAGCACCAACCGTAAGGCAGGCTAGAGTAACTAGTATCCCACAAAATATGGGTATAAAAATGATTACTGAAATTAAGCCAACTAAGCTTTCAATACAGATAATTAACCCAAAGACAAGTAGTATTGAGCTTAGCACCTGGTTTGACTCAGGTTTAAATATCATAAAATTTTTGTTGCGATGTGAGAATAAGTAATAGCCGATAGTCAAGAGTAAGAGTGAAAGAACGGCTAAAAGTATCCGAATTAACATTTAAAGACTCCTTTATTCTTAATAAAAAAAGTCTGAGCAAACATAGTTTGCCCAGACCATCAAAGCAAAAGCTTTGGAATATCCGCGTAGTGCCGTTAATCATCTTCGTGAGTTGAGCCCGCAGTGAAGCAGGTGGCATCGACTGTACTAGCCTCTAACTACCAAGTGAAAAGGCTTGAAATTAGCTAGCCTATCAAGTTGACGCCTAGGTATAATTATTTGTTCGGTCAACATTCTAATAAGATAACGCGTACACTTCAGAACTTCATCTTTAATATAGCACAGACTTTTAAAAGGTGCAACAATTATGATGTAAGCGGCAACAAATCATCTTTTTGATGGATGTAATTTACTATATTGTTCTTTAAGTCCTTGTTCATAACGCCCGTTTGCTTTAGGCTCATAATAATTAGCATCTTTCAATTTATCTGGAAGATATTGTTGGGCAACCCAATCATTTGGATAGTTATGTGGAAATTTATAACCAATACCATGACCTAAATCTGCAGCACCTTTGTAATGTGAATCTTTTAAATGAGCAGGAATATCTCCAAAACCACCTTTTTCAATATCAGCAATTGCATTATTTATGGCAACATTTGCCGAGTCTGATTTGGGTGAGAGGCAGAGATCAATTACTGCGTTAGACAGAGGTATTTTAGCCTCTGGAAAGCCAATTTTTTCTGCCGCCTGTACAGCAGTTAAGGTTCTAGCACATGCTGCAGGGCTACTTAATCCGACATCTTCGTATGCCATTGTGATTAAACGCCTTGCAATTGTAGGTAAATCACCAGCAAGAATTAAACGTCCTAAGTAATGTAAAGCCGCGTTAACATCGGAACCTCTTACTGATTTTTGAAAAGCAGAAATAACATCATAGTGAGCATCGCCATCTTTATCATGGGTTAATGCTTTTCTTTGTAGACACTCTTCTATGACTGATAGTGATAAGGTAATGACACCTGAACTATCAGGTGGGGTTGACTTAGCAGCTAGTTCAAGTGCATTCAAAGAACTACGTAAATCTCCGTTGGTTGCTCGCGCTAAGTGTAACCGTGCATTAGCTTCTAAATTAATATTAAGATTTCCGAGACCAATATTTTTATCTACTAGTGCACGATCAAGTGCAGTTTCAATATCATTTTCGTCTAAAGGTTTAACTTCAAAGATTTGTGTTCGACTTCTAATAGCTGGATTGATGGTAATGTAAGGATTTTCTGTTGTTGCACCGATTAAAATAATTTGGCCACTTTCTAAGTGGGGTAATAAGAAGTCTTGTTTAGGTTTCGTTAATCGATGGATTTCATCTAAAAGTAAAATAACAGTACCGCTCATTTTTGCTTCTTCAGCTACGATTTCAAGGTCTTTCTTAGAATCAGTTGCAGCATTTAATTTACGAAATGCATACTGAGTTGATCCGGCAATAGCACTGGCGATACTCGTTTTACCAGTGCCAGGTGGTCCGTATAAAATCATAGATGAAAGCAGTTTTGCTTCGACCATTCGTTTGATAATTTTACCTGGACCAACAAGGTGTTGTTGGCCAACGACTTCTTCAATTTTAGTTGGTCGCATTCTGAATGCAAGTGGTTGTAACATATGTGGCTCCTTTCACGTTGATTACTAAAGAATAGTATAGCATATTGCATAAATTTAATTGGCACAATGGATTGCAAATATGAAGGATTAATTCAAATATTTGGTACAATGTAATAGACAAATGAGGAGGCACAATGATATGAAACTAGATGCAATCGGATTACAAATTCAGGAAGAAAAGCTCGCACCTCTACTTAGAAAATCGTTGATAGGATTAGAGCGAGAAACTCAAAGAGTGAAGAATACGGGAGTGCTGAGTTCAACTGATCATCCTGAATCATTAGGAGATAGATTTAAACATCCTTATATAAAAACAGATTTTGGCGAATCACAAATGGAATTTATCACGCCACCAATTGAGGGGGCTGATAATGTTATTAACTATCTAGATGCCATTCAACAAGTCGCAACACAAGAATTGGATAGTGATGAACAGTTATGGCCATTGAGTTCAATTCCTAAATTACCAGTGGATGAATCTAAAGTAAGAATAGCGCATCCAGATGAATTAGGATTTATATACCGAAATAAATTAGCAGAAAAGTATGGAAAAAAACGTCAACTTTTTACGTCTGTACATCTTAATTTTAGCTTTCCAGAAAAAGTAATTCAGATTTTATTTGATTCTGAGTTTCATAGTTATTTTAATTCTTATATAGAATTTCATAATTACGTCTATTTAAAAATTGGACGCAAATTTATGGAAAAGAGTTGGCTTACAACTTACTTGTTTGGAGCAACACCAATTGTTGAAAGTACTAATTATAATGCTTGTCATCCGGTTAGAAGTGTTAGAAACAGTGAATTTGGCTATACCAATATTGATAGTTCAGTTCAAGCTTCTTATCGATCAATTAACTCATACGTTACGTCACTTAATAAGATGGTCCAGAATGGTAAATTGTTATCATTTTCTGAATATTATGGAGATGTACAATTTAAATCAGCTACTAAAAAGGAAGATACATTAATTTCATCTGGTGTTAATTATATTGAACTCCGTGGATTTGATGTTGATCCATTTTCTCGTGTTGGTATTCAAGGTGACACAATTAAGTTTATTCAATTATTAGCGGCTTACTTTCTAATGACGCCAGATATGGCAGAAAATGAAGTTGATGATATTATATTTAAAGCGAAACAATTAAAAAATGAGGTGGCAATAGAAGACCCTAAAACAACCTCGATTGTTAAAAATGCTGCAATAAAACTGCTGAACGAATTAATTTTATTTAATGATAATTTTTATCTAGATAAAAATTTAGAGGATACATTAGTTCAATTTAAATTACAATTTGAACGACCTGAATTGAGTCTGAGTGCAAGGATAGTTGATGAAGATATTAATAAATCGTTGGCTGATTTTGCAATGGAACAAGCAAAATCTAATAAGATAAAGTATCAGTCACAGTTAAGTTCATTGATTGGCTTTAACTGTTACTCGAAAAATACGCAGCTTATTTTAGCAGCGTTGATAAAAAGAGGGTCTTATTTTGATCTTGTTGACAGTGATTTGGACGTCATACGGGTGAACGGACATCTTCTGCAAAATGGGGTAATTTCTGATTTAGATACCAGTGTTTTAAACAAAATTGCATATGACAAGCAAACAACTAAAAAAATATTGGGCAACCTTGATATTAAAGTTCCTAGTAGTATTAATGTACACACTTTAGATGAAGCTATGAACTATTATGCAGATGTAGTCAACAAAGCATTAGTTATTAAGCCAAGATTCATAAAGAGCAGTCAAGCAACACATGTATTTCGAGTGGCTCCGACGTTAAGCGAGTATAAAGAAGCCGTTAAACGTATCTTATCAATTGATACACAAGTTTTAATTGAAGAAATTACTGTTGGGTCAGTCTATCGATTTATGATTGTAGGTGGCCATGTAAAGGGTATTGTTGAAAGATTACCAGTTAGTGTAGTTGGCGATGGACGAAAGACGTTGGCACAGTTAATTACAATAAAAAATGCACAAGTAGAACGTACTAGTCAAGGTCCATGGTATCCGCTTAAATTGTCAGAAGTTGAACATCAAACAATAGCATCACAAGGTATTACTGAATCAACTGTTATTTCAAGAGGGTCTGAAGCAATCATTAGATATGATAGTAATTTTTATTCGGGTGCAAATCAAAATGAAGTTAGCAATCAAATGGACGAATCATATATAGCGTTAATTGAAGGTTATGCAAAACGTTTAAAAATGACGATGGGGGCAGTTGATGTGGTTATTCCTAACTTGTATATAGCATATGACTATAGACATAGGGATGCTTTAACCGTTCTTTCAATTGAAACGGCTCCTGATTTATCGATAAATTCGTTTCCTAATTTTGGAGATAACCAGCCTATTGCTAATGAAATAGTAAAGATTTTAGAAACCAAATAAAAAACTTAAACTACACTTAATATAAAAGTGTTAGTTTAAGTTTTTATGCTAATCGAATAAATTTTCAAAAAATGATTTTTTCTTTTCTGGCGTTTCAACTTGTATAATTGGATATTTTTCATTAATATCAATAACAGATTCATTAATCGCATTTTTTTCAGAAGCGACAACTAGCCCCATAATTTCAACCCCATCAGGAGTATCATTATTTGATGTTAATGTAAATTTAACATCATGCTTATGCGTTAAGGTGATGTATGGGGCTAATATATTCTGATCAATTGTACCATTAAGTAGAACATGATAGTCGGGATGTTCAAGTAGTTCTTTTTCAAATCCAGCCATATTTTTAGATGCTGTTACCTCAGCAACAGTCATTGCTAGGCTGACCCGCTCTCTAAATGTCCCTAAGTACTTTCTTTGTTCATCGGGATGAAGTTGAGGTGTTCCGTAAAGGCCAGATTGAAGATGTGGATCTAAGTTATTTTCAGTCATGGAGTTGACCACCTTTCAGTAAGTTATGAATTTAGCATACCATGTTTGATACAAAAGGAGAGAGCGAAATGTTTATAAAAGATGATTTTTTAATTTTTAAAGATCAAACATTAGACGGACGATTAAAAAAAATAAAGACAATTATTGATCCCAAATTCGAAAAGGTGGGAGCTGAACTACTACCTTTTTTAGAAGAACAATTAGGAATTAAAATGTATTTGCACATTGCAAAACATGCTAGAAGATCAAAAAATCCACCGCCTGATACTTGGATGGCTTTTAGCGAGAATAAACGTGGCTATAAAATGATGCCACATTTTGAAATTGGTTATTGGGATGATCGGTTATTTATCTGGTTATCTGCATTAGCAGATATTAAAGACAAAAGCTTGTATGAAGAGGGCGTTTCTGAATCAATAATAATGATTCAGAAACTAGAAGATACTTTCGTGTGGTCAGTGGATCATACAAATAAAGAGACGGGTACTTTAGCAAACACAATAACACTTACTGATAGTCAAAAGTGGAGTAGTGTACAAACTAAAGAACTATTGATTGGACAGAATTTAGCTATTGAAGATGAGTTTTTTAGCTTAAATGAATATAAACAACTAAACGACTTGAAAAATACATTACTGCCACTAATTGAAATCTATAAAATATGGACAAAAAAAACATCTCATTAAGAATGAGATGTTTTTTAATTTGAAATTATAATTTGTTGTAGTATTCAACGATAAGTGATTCGTCGATATCTGCTTCAAGTTCTTCACGTTCTGGTAAACGAGTTAATGAACCCTCTAATTTATCAGCATCAAATTGTACGAATTGTGGACGGCCAACTAATGCTTCCATTGCGTCTTTAACAATTTGTAAACTCTTTGATTTTTCACGTAATGAGATTACTTGACCGATTTCAACTGCGTATGAAGGAATATCAACGCGGTTGCCATCAACAGTAATGTGACCATGGTTTACCAATTGACGAGCTTGGCGACGAGTAGAAGCCAAACCTAAACGATAAACAACGTTGTCTAAACGACCTTCAAGTAAGATCATGAAGTTAACACCATGTTTACCTTCGCGAATTGTACCAGCTTTAATAAATAAGTTAGCAAATTGACGTTCTGATAAACCGTACATCATACGAAGTTTTTGTTTTTCTCGTAATTGTAAACCATATTCTGATAATTTACGGCGATTGTTTTGACCATGATCACCGGGTGCATAAGGACGACGAGCTAATTCTTTACCAGTACCTGTTAAAGAAAGACCTAATCGACGTGAAACTTTCCAACTTGGGCCAGTATAACGTGACATATATAAATTCCTCCAATATTTGTTTTGGAGTAAAATAATCCTTTGTGAACTTAGTATTCGTGCAGTTTGTTTTGCAATGTTCACCTTTGCAGCTGAAAGGGTACTAATTGAACCAAGACAATTGGGCAACAAACTGTTGACGAGCTTACCGTCCACCGCTGCATTATTTTACACAAGACTCATCATACTGTCTTTTTAAACTAATGTCAATTTGTTTTCACGTTTGTTTACATAATAAAAAGAATGTATATAATTAATAACATTAATTTCTATAAATAATAGATAAAAGCTAGTGAACGCTTTAAAGGTCTATGATATAATGATTAGAAGCATAAAATTTGAATGTGAAAAGTAAATATAAATTTTAGTAAGCTAAAGGCGGGATTAGGATATGACACAGATTTTTGTTGGAATAATAGTAGTAGCCATTATTATCTATGCAACAGCGTTTTTTCTTCAGAAACGCAATGAAAAAAAATTCGAAACATTTCGTGATCAAGTAAAGGTTATTGCTCATTCTGAAGTTGAACAACAGCTTCAGTTAACGAAGGATTTGGGGTTAACAGGTGAAAGTCTTAAAACATTTTCAGCATTACAATCAGACTTTAAAGAAGTGCAAAATGCAAAATTGCCTAAAATTTCGACACAAATTAATGAAGCATATGAAGCAAACTCGAAATATCAATTTCTTTCTAACCGTCAATTAGCGGCAGAAATAGAAGTAAAATTAATTTCAAGTGAAAAAACACTTAAAGGGATTGAAAAAGCATTAACGTCGTTGAAAGAAAGTGATGAAAGTAATCATCAAGCTGTTGATTCACTTGAAAAAAAATATCAGGATTTACGTAAAACATTATTATCAAAGAACTTTTCGTATGGACCTAGTATCGATAAACTTGAGGATAAACTAACTGGTCTTGAAGATGATTTTGACCGTTTTTCAACATTAACGAGTGCTGGAGATCATGATACGGCTGAAAAAGTTTTAAGTAAGTTAAGAGAAGATACAACTTCGTTAGAAAAGATTCTTGATGAGATTCCACCACTATATAAAAGTTTGAAGAACGAATTTCCAGATCAACTTGCTGAATTACAATCTGGTTACATGAAATTAACGGATGAAAATTATAATTTTCCAGTGGGGGATGACATCCCTAAACAAATAGACGAAATTCAAACACGTGTTGACGAAACATTACTTAAATTAGAGAACCTAGAAGTAGCGTCAACAATTGTTGCAGTTAATGACATGGCTAATCAAATTGATTATTTATATGATGTTATGGAAAAAGAGTTGGCCGCAAAAGATAAGATAGAAAAGCAAGAAGAAAGTTATCGTAAATTCATTGATCATGCTGAAAAACAAAGTCAAATGCTTTTAGTTGAATTAGATAGATTGGGTCAAAATTATGAATTAAGTCATAATGAATTAGAAGACGCGCAAAAATTAAATCAACAAATTAGGGACATTGATGCACAACATGATACTGATAAAGCGGTTATTGATTCTGGTGAAGCAATTTATAGCGAGATGGCTGAGCGAGTTGAACAAAACTCTAAGTTGTTAGAAAAAATTGAATCTGAACAACAAAAAATTGATGCTAGTATTCAGGATTTACGTAGCAATGAAAAAAAGGCCAGCGCAACAATTCAAAGATTTGATATTGAATTACATCAAATTAAAAGACAAGTTGAACAGGTTAATCTTCCAGGACTACCTAATGATTACTTAGATTTTTTCTATGTTGTTAGTGATGAAATTGAAGAAGTTGAAGTAGCAATTGGTAAATTAAGAATTAACATTGAAAAAATTGCAAAACAAATTATCGATATTGAAGCAGATCTTGAAAGTTTAGAAGATAAGACACACGATCTTATTGATAGTGCATCGTTATCTGAGAGTTTACTACAATATGCGAATAGATTTAGAAATTCGAATGAAGAGATTGCAATTGCATTTGAAAAGGCAAAGCAATTATTTAATAATGATTTTAATTATGCAGCTAGTTTGGAAACAATTGCGACTGCATTAGATAAAGTAGAGCCTGGTTCATATAAAAAAATAGAGAAACAATATTATGATAATATGGAAGACAGCTTTGAAATTGAATAGTAACTATATTAAGTGGGGACTAGGGCATTAATTTGTTCAGTCGCCACTTTTATATTCTATAAAGAAACACCAGGGATGAATAAAAAGTGTCAATCTGGTACGAAGTATATTATAATGAGAAAAGTATTTTTCAGAAAAGAAGGTAACTAATGATTTATTTTGATAATAGCGCAACAACAAAAATAACGCCCGAAGTTTTAGATACATATAATAAAGTTAGTGACCAAGTATGGGGTAATCCATCTAGCCTAAATAACTTAGGTGAGATAGCTCATAATTTATTAGAGCAGTCACGCCAACAGATCGCAAGCTTATTAAATGTATTTGAAGATGAAATATTATTTACTGGAAGTGGAACTGAAGGTGACAATTGGGTAATTAAAGGAACGGCTATGGCAAAAATGAACCATGGTAAGCACTTAATTACGACAACCGTTGAGCATCCTGCTGTTATGAATACAATGGCTCAGCTGGAACAGCTTGGTTTTGAGGTTACCTATTTGCCAGTTGATGATGAGGGGCGAATTAGTATTGATGATTTAAAGGCTGCTTTGAGATCTGATACTATTTTAGTTTCAGTTATGGCAGTTAATAATGAAATTGGAACCATTCAGCCTTTAGTTGAAATTGGGGACGTACTAAAAGATTATCCAACAGTTCATTTTCATGTGGATGCTGTTCAAGCCATTGGTAAAGGTGTGCAAGAAGCTTTTATGAGTGACAGAGTAGATTTTGTAACGTTCTCTGGGCATAAATTTCATGCGCCACGTGGAGTAGGGTTTATTTACAGTAAAAGAGGTCGTCACATTGAACCACTTCTTACAGGTGGTGGACAAGAACATAACTTACGTAGCGGAACTGAAAATGTACCTGCAATTGCTAGCATGGCAAGAGCATTGCGATTATTATTAACAGATGAAACTAAGATGGTGATGAAACAAAAAGCTGTTAAAGAATTAGTTTTCAACCATATTAGTAAGTTTGATAAGATTACAACTTTTTCAAAATTACAATCAAATTTTGCGCCACATATATTGTGTTTTGCAATTGAGGGTGTTCGTGGCGAATCAATTGTTCATGCATTTGAAAGTGAAGGAATATATATTTCAACTACAAGTGCTTGTTCATCAAAGAAAAATCAAGCATCTGGCACATTATTAGCAATGAATGTGCCAGAACCGCTTGCTAAATCAGCCGTTCGAATCAGTTTTGATGGAAATAATACGCTAGAAGAAGCAAAAGAATTTAATCGTATTTTTGATATTTTGTATCATAAATTTGAAAAAATTAATTCTAAATAATGAGAGGATGTCGACATGCAATATACAGAGATAATGGTTCGTTATGGCGAACTATCAACAAAAGGAAAAAATAAGAGGAACTTTATTGATCGCCTAGGAACAAACGTTCGAAATAGTTTACATGGTTTTGATGATTTAGTTGTTAAAGCAAATCGTGATCGGATGCACATTAATTTAAACGGTGACGACAGCGAATTAGTTATGCAACGTTTATCACAGGTTTTTGGGATTCAAAATTTTTCACCTGCAATTCGCGTTGAACAAGATATGGATTTAGTTAAAGAAACAGCTGTAGCAATGATTAGTGAGCAATTTGTTGAAGGGACAACATTTAAAGTTAACACACGTCGTTCTGATCATGATTTTGAATTAGATACTAATGAGTTGAATGACGAACTAGGTGGCTGGATTTTAGATCACGTGCCTGGCATTACTGTTAAAATGAAACAGCCTGATATTATTTTACGTGTTGAAGTTCGTTCAAATGGGATTTTCTTATCTTCTGAAACGCGTCAGGGTGCTGGTGGTTTACCCGTTGGTACTGCTGGTAAAGGGATGTTAATGTTATCAGGTGGAATTGATTCGCCTGTTGCAGGGTACCTTGGTATGAAACGTGGTGTTTCAATGGAGATGGTTCATTTCTTCAGTCCACCATATACAAGTGAACAAGCTTTAGCTAAGGCTAAAGAACTAACAGTTAAATTGACACCTTATGTTGGAACGATTCAATTTATTGAAGTTCCTTTTACTGAGATTCAAGAGCAAATTAAACATGATGTACCAGAACCATATTTAATGACCATAACACGTCGTTTCATGTTACGTTTAACTGAAAAAATTGCCGAATTACGTGGTGGATTAGCAATCTTTAATGGAGAATCATTAGGCCAAGTTGCTTCTCAAACACTTGAAAGCATGGTTGCAATTAATGACGTTACAACAATGCCAATTATTCGACCAGTCGTTTCAATGGATAAAAATGAAATTATTGATGTTGCTAAAAAAATTGATACATTTGAACTTTCAATTAAACCATTTGAAGATTGTTGTACAATTTTTGCCCCACCAGCACCTAAAACAAAGCCTCGTTTAGACCGTTCAAGGGAATTTGAAGCTCGTTTGGATATCGATGGCTTAATGGAACGTGCATTGGCAGGTGTCAAGGTTAGCAAGATTCGTGTTGGCGAAGAATATTTAAATGAAAATAGTGAATTATTCGCAGAATTACTATAGTAGCACTTTAAAAGATTAGACAAATCGGTCTAATCTTTTTTTGTCCAATCAAATAAGTCGCTTCTTAAACAGTAATTGAGTAAGATAGAGATAAATAAAGAAAGGGTGGTCAATTATGAAAGTAACTCGTCATGGTAGTGAAATGGATACAGTTGGGGAAGCACCAAAAGTAGGGGAAGTTTTTCCTACAGTTAATGCGTACGATGAAAATGATCAAGTTGTAACATTACCTAAAAGTACAGGTAAAAAATTAGTATTAAGTGTTGTTCCAAGTATTACGACAAGTGTTTGCAGTATAGAAACAAAACGTTTTAATATGGAAGCAGATAATTTTAGAGATATCGAATTTATTACCGTATCTGATGATTCAAAAGAAGATCAAAAAAATTGGTGTGCCGCTGAGGGTGTAAACAATTTACAATTGCTTCATGCAGATAAGGGGAATTTTGCGAAAGTTACTGGATTAGATGTTCCGGAATTTGGTCATATGGCTCGAATGGTTTTCATTTTAGATGAAACTGGACATGTTATTTATGAAGAACTGGTTACGGAAATCTCAAATGAGCCAGACTACGCTAAACTACTTGAAGAATTAAAAAAATAAAATATTGACGATTTTCAGAATAAACGCTAAAATGTGACTACAGACAAAGAATGAGAACACCAGTCATTTCAGAGATAAAATGCTAGGCTGAAACATTTTAATTAGACATTATGGTGGTAGCTCAGGAGTCGTTATTCTGAAATTAAGTAGGAATAACCGGACATTATTGTTCGTTAAAAAGTAATTAAGAGGGGTTAAAACCCAATTTAGGTGGTACCACGGCACTGTCGTCCTAAAACAGAAATGTTTTTTGATGACGGTGTTTTTTTATGCCTAAAATAAAATTGATAGATGAAAAGGAGAACTCATGACAAAAGAAGTTGAATTATCAACAAAATATGATCCAAGTCAGGTTGAACCTGGCCGTTATGAAGAATGGTTGAAAAAAGATTTATTTAAACCTAATGCTAATCCAGAAGCAAAACCTTATTCAATCGTTATTCCACCGCCTAATGTTACTGGTAAATTACATTTAGGCCATGCTTGGGATACAACATTACAAGATATTTTAATTAGACAAAAAAGAATGCAAGGCTTTGATACGCTTTGGTTACCAGGAATGGACCATGCTGGAATTGCAACACAAGCAAAGGTTGAAGCTAAACTAGCTGAACAAGGTGTGACGCGTTATGATTTAGGCCGTGAGAAATTTGTACAACAAGTTTGGGATTGGAAAGATGAATACGCTGATGTTATTCATAAGCAATGGGCTAAAATGGGATTATCACTCGATTATAGTCGTGAACGTTTCACATTAGATGACGGCTTGTCAGATGCCGTAAAAAAAGTCTTTGTTAATTTATATAATAAAGGATTAATCTATCGTGGCGAATACATTATTAATTGGGATCCTAAAGCAAGAACCGCTTTATCAGATATTGAAGTCATTCATCAAGATGATGAAGGTGCTTTTTATCATGTTAAATATCCATTCGCTGATGGTTCTGGATTTATTGAAATAGCGACAACACGTCCAGAAACGATGATGGGCGATGTCGCTGTTGCTGTTCACCCTGATGATGATCGTTACAAAGATATTGTTGGTAAAAAAGTCATTCTACCACTTGTTAACAAAGAAATTCCTATTATTACAGATCATTATGTTGATATGGCATTTGGGACAGGGATGGTTAAAATAACACCTGCTCATGATCCTAATGACTTTGAAGTAGGTAATCGCCATGACTTACCTCGTATTAATACAATGAATGAAGATGCAACAATGAACGAAAATGCTGGTAAATATGTTGGCATGGACCGTTTTGAAGCACGTAAAGCAATTGTTAAAGATCTTGAAGCTGAGGACTTAATGATTAAGATTGATCCAATTACACATAGTGTTGGTCATTCTGAAAGAACTGGCGTTCAAGTTGAGGCCCGTTTATCAACACAATGGTTTGTTAAAATGAAACCACTCGCAGAAGAAGCTTTGAAATTCCAACAAGGGGATGACAAAGTTGGATTCGTCCCAGAACGATTTGAAAATACATTTACACAGTGGATGGAAAATGTTCATGATTGGGTTATTTCACGTCAATTATGGTGGGGACATCAAATCCCAGCTTGGTATCATAAAGAAACTGGCGAAATGTACGTTGGTGAGGTTGCACCAACTGATATCGAAAATTGGGAACAAGATAATGATGTCTTAGATACGTGGTTTTCAAGTGCTTTATGGCCATTTTCAACAATGGGTTGGCCAAATACTGATGCACCTGATTTTAAACGTTATTTCCCAACTAATACGCTTGTCACAGGATATGATATTATCTTCTTCTGGGTATCACGAATGATTTTCCAAAGCTTAGAATTTACAGATGAACGTCCATTTGAACACGTTTTGATTCATGGATTAATTCGTGATGAGAATGGCCGTAAAATGAGTAAATCACTTGGTAATGGGATTGATCCAATGGACGTTATTCAAAAGTATGGAGCAGATGCACTTCGTTGGTTCCTATCTAATGGATCTGCACCAGGACAAGATGTTCGTTTTAGTTACACTAAAATGGATGCTTCTTGGAACTTTATTAATAAAATTTGGAATGCTAGTCGATTTGTTATTATGAATTTAGATGGTGTGGATAAAATTGAATTACCAGCTAAATCAGAATGGCAGCTTGCTGACAAATGGATATTAAGCCGATTAAATACAACTGTTTCTGAAGTTACACGCTTATTTGATGTCTTTGAATTTGGTGAAGCTGGTCGTGCTCTATACAATTTCATCTGGAATGACTTCTGTGATTGGTATATTGAAATGAGTAAAGAAAATCTTAATGGTGAAGATCTGACAGTTAAGCAAAATACACAACAAATTTTGGCTTATGTTTTAGATCAAACATTGAAATTGCTTCATCCAATTATTCCATTTGTAACTGAAGAACTTTGGTTAACAATGCCTCATGAAGGGGAATCAATTGTTGTTGCAGATTACCCAGTGGTTCATCCAGAATTTGAAGATGAACAATCAGTTATTGATATGAACAATTTAATTGAATTAATTCGTGCTGTTAGAAATAATCGTGCAGAAGTAAATGCACCTATGTCCAGTGCAGTTGATTTATTGATTAAAACAACTGATGAAAAAACAAAGATTATTTTTGAAGACAATCAAGAATTTATTCAACGATTCTGTCATCCTAAGGAACTTCAAATCAGTTCAAATGTTGTTGCTCCTAAGCTAGCAATGACGTCTGTAATTACGGGAGCAGAGATTTATATGCCACTTGCTGAACTAATTGATTTGAATGACGAAATTGTTCGTTTGGAAAAAGAAGTTAAAAAACTTGATGTTGAAGTTGTGCGTGGAACTAAAAAATTAGGCAATGAAAAGTTTGTTGCTAGTGCACCTGAGGCAGTAGTTACAAAAGAAAAAGAAAAATTAGCAGATTACCAAATTAAATTAACAGCAACTAAGGAAAGAATTTCTGATTTAAAAGCAGAAGTTTAATCTAACAAAATAGACTTATTTCGGGTACAATATACCTGAGATAAGTCTATTTTTTTTAGAAAGCGGGACGGAAAATTGATCACAACTTACGAAGAGGCACTCAATTTTATTCATGGGCGAACAAAATTTAAAAAAAGTCCATCTTTGAATAGAATGCGAGCATTTATGGAACGCTTAGATAACCCACAAGGTAATATCGCGATGATTCATGTTGCTGGAACGAATGGAAAGGGCTCAACAGTTGCATTTTTACGTGAATTATTAATTGCACAAGGGTTGAATGTAGGAACTTATACTTCACCATTCATTGTTAAATTTAATGAACGTATTTCCTTAAATGGACAGATGATTGATGATACCGCCCTTTTACATTTAGTAAATGTCGTGAAACCAGTTGTTGATCGAATGGATATTGAACTAGCCGATTTTGAGGGGGGACCAACTGAATTCGAAATTATTACTGCAATGATGTTTGTATACTTTGGCAGCATAAATCCTGTAGATATTGTAGTTGTTGAAACGGGCTTAGGCGGGAAGTATGATTCAACTAATATTATTGATCCAATTATTTCAGTTATTACAACAATTGGTCTAGATCATATGAAAATATTAGGTAATACAATTGAAAAGATAGCGCAACAAAAAGCAGGTATCATTAAACGTAATCGGCCTATTATCGTTGGTAGAGTAACTGATGAAGTCTTTAGCGTGATTAATAATGAGGCTAAATTAAAAAATAGTCCTATTTTTCGATTAGGAGTGGATTTTAATGCTAAATCTGAGGGAACAAAATCATCATGGGAAGAAATTTTAACGTATACGTCGAATAAATTGAATATTAAACAACTTTCTGTGCCATTATTAGGTGAATTTCAAGATGAAAATGCAGCAACAGCAATTGCTACTTTTGAGAAGGTTGCTGAAATTCAGGGATGGGCCATTAGTCCTAAATCAATTAGGCAAGGTATTTCAGAGACACGATGGCCAGGACGTTTTGAAAAAGTAAATGATGAACCGTTAGTTATTTTAGACGGTGCGCACAATAGCGCAGCAGTGGATCGGATTACGCAGTTGCTTAAAACGCATTTTCAAGATAAAGAAATCACAATTATTTTTGCAGTACTAGCGGATAAGCAAGGCAAACAAATGCTGGAAAAATTAGCTGCAGTTCCTCATGTACGAGTTATACTAACTCAATTTTCAGGGCCACGTCTAGTAAGCAAAATAGATGATTTCAACGTTAATAAGTTTGATAATGTCTCCATTCAAGAAAGTTGGAAAGAGGCATTAGTTCAAAGTGTTGGCGAAATGTCTTCTGATGATTTATTACTTGTGACAGGATCGTTGTACTTTATTTCGGAGGTTCGTAGTTATTTTGTATCAGAATAATTTAAATAAGTGAATTTCTCGTATTTAATAAAAAATAGGAGGAATCACCATGTCACTTATTTCTAGTTGCTCAAATGAATATCTACTGGAACAAATCCAAAAGTATCAATGTGATAATTTATCAGATAAAGAGCTTTTGACGGTTGTTTTTAGTTTATTATTAACGAACCCTAATGATGTTGGAAAGTGTGTTAATAATTTTTCTTCACGTTACCAATCTTTAAGCCAACTAAAAAAATGTTGTTTAAAAGATTATCAGTTATTGATGGATGGGAATAATCAGTCTACAGCATTACAATTACAAGCTATTGTTACACTGGGAACACGAATCAACAGTGAACCTCATTTTATTTGTGGACAAATCTGTTCAAGTCATGATGCTGGGGTTAGAATGGTTGCTGAGTTAGGTGGATTAAACCAAGAGTTTTTAATTGGATTATTCTTGGATACAAAAAATCAAATTGTAAAACAAGAGACATTGTTCATTGGAACTTTGAATTCAGCAACGGTCCATCCAAGAGATATTTTTGCAGTTGCATTAAAATATGGTGCAGCTAAAATTATATTGGTCCATAATCATCCGAGTGGGCATGTGACACCATCTAAGAATGATATTATTTTCTCTAAAAGAGTTGAAAAATGTGGTATTCTTATGGGAATTGAGCTGTTAGATCATATTATTTCGGGTAATACTAAATATCTTAGTATGAAAGAAGAGGGCGTCCTTTGATTATCAAGGGTGCTCTCTTGTTCTATGAAATTAGATATGATAAACTTAATAAGATTATGGATTCAAAATTAATTACCTTATAATAATTTAAGATAAACTTAATAAAAATTAGTAAATATTGAATGAAATCTCACTTTTGATTATGATATAATGTAAATACTACGAATAAAAGCGCCTAGAAGGCTGACGATGAAGGGAAGAAAGACTGTGTTTGGATTTGGAACAAAGAATATAGGAATTGATTTAGGAACAGCTAATACAATCGTGTATGTTGAGGGAAAAGGTATTGTTTTACGTGAACCTTCAGTCGTCGCTAAAAATGTTAAAACTGATGAAATTGTTTCTGTTGGAGAAGATGCTCGTGCAATGATCGGTCGTACACCAAGTAGCATTGTGGCTATTCGCCCAATGAAAGACGGTGTAATTGCTGATTATGACACAACAGTTGCTATGATGAAATATTACATTCAAAAAGCTTTAGGTAAATCTGCAGGTAAACCTTATGTAATGGTATGTGTTCCTAGTGGCGTTACAGAAGTTGAAAAACGTGCCGTTATTGATGCAACTCGTGTTGCCGGTGCGCGTGACGCCTACGTTATTGAAGAACCATTTGCTGCAGCAGTCGGCGCTGGATTACCAGTGATGGATCCAACGGGTAATATGGTTGTTGATATCGGTGGTGGAACAACAGATGTTGCTACAATTTCATTAGGTGGTATTGTTTCAAGCCGTTCTATCAGAATGGCTGGCGATAAATTGGATGAATCAATTGTGTCATATATTCGTCAAAACTTTAATTTATTGATTGGTGAAAGAACAGCTGAACAATTAAAAATGGACGTTGCATCTGCATCAGTTAAAGATGCTGCATCAATTGAAGATACAACTATCAGAGGACGTGATTTGATTACGGGTCTTCCTAAAACAGTTACTGTAAAAGCAACTGATATTGCAGTTGCTATTCAAGAATCTATTGCTGAAATCATTACTGCTATTAAGGAAACATTGGAAGAAACTTCTCCAGAAATTGCTGCTGATGTGATTGACCATGGTATTGTATTAACAGGTGGTGGTGCATTATTAAAAAACCTATCAGAAGTTATTTCTGAAGTTACAAAAGTGCCTGTTTTTATTGCTAATGAACCACTCGACTGTGTTGCAATTGGTACAGGTGAATCATTAAAAAGTATCGACGTCATGAAGAAAAGATAGATTTTAAAAATCACATAAGCTAAAAATGAAGAGGTTGGTGGTTTATTTATCCAGCCTCTTAATTTTTTAGTTAATTATAAGGTAAGTGGAGGATAGCGAACATGCAGAAATTTTTTTCAAATAGAAGACTAATCATCATTTTAATAGCCATTATTGTGAGTTTTAGTTTAATTTCATTTTCAGTTTCCGTTAGAAATAAAAAATCAACACCACCGCTCATTCAAGAATTTGGTAATGATGTTGTTGGTCTATTTGATAGAGCAGTTAGTTATCCTGCAAATGGCTTAAAAAGTTCAGTTATTGGTATTTCTGATCTTTTAAATACATATCAAGAAAATCAAAAATTAAAAAAACAAGTTGATAAATTAGCACAAGTTCAAGTGGAATCAGACACTGTTAAAAATGAGAATAAACAGCTGAAAAAGGAATTAAAATTGGACAGTACATTGACTGATTATACTTCAATTAATGCATCTGTTTTAACGCGATTACCTTCTGGTTGGCTAAATCAACTTGTGATAAGTAAAGGTAGTGCGTCTGGTGTTAAAAAGAACGCACCAGTGATGGCTGGTTCTGGATTGATTGGTCGTGTTATAGAAGTTAATAAAACAAATAGTAAAGTTGAATTAATATCGACTACTAATGATTCTGCTAATAGATTTGCAGTTCAAGTAAATAATTCAAACGATGATATTATTAATGGTTTAATTACTGACTATGATAAAACAGATAATTTATTAATTATGGGTCAAATTACTTCTAAGAAAGCCTTGAAAAAAGGTGATTCTGTTGTCACATCTGGTCTTGGAGGCACAACACCAAAGGGTTTAAATGTTGGTGTTGTGTCTAAAGTTGAGCAAGGTGATTATGGACTTGCTTCTAAAATTTATATCAAACCTGCAGTTGATTTGAGTGACCTAACGGTTGTAACAGTTGCTCAGACGTTGGATTAGAAGGTGAGATTAGATGAGAAATAAAAATAGACAGTATATTTTTCCGTTAGGACTTATTATTTCCTTTTTTTTGGATGGTACAATACAATTTGTTTTTATGGAACAGTTACAATCACAAACGACTATCATGGTTAGTCACCTGTTGTTGTTATGGTTGATAATGGGTATCTTTTACTCAGATAATAAGCATCTTGAATTATGGGCGTTTGGTGTTGGTCTAGCATTTGATAGTTATTATGCCGGTATTTTGGGTATTTATATGATTTTGTTACCATTAATTGTTTATTTAACTAAAATAGCATATCAATATTTCGAACCATCTTTTATTGTGATATTACTCATTTATTTTATTGATTTGGCAGTTTTAGAAGTTTCGTATTATGCAGTCAATGAGATGATTGGATTTGCTAATGAATCTGTAACAACATTCGTTAGTACTTCGTTTGGACCAACTTTAGCTTTTAATCTGGTGGTATTTATTATTTTGTACTATCCAATATCAAAATTAATGAATTTAAGTAACCGATATAATTAAAATTCAGGGGTGAACGTAGATGCAAGGTGTTATTTTAAAAGGTTATAAAGATGGTTATGAAATTATTCTTAAACAGGATTTCGGATTTGATAAAATTTTGGTTGAACTTAGAGAATTATTTAATAATTTAAGTGCTGAAAAAAAGAATGCTGATGAAACGGTTATTTCGTTTGATATTAAAACAGAAAATCGATTGTTTTCAGCAGATGAAAAGCAAAAAATCGAAAAAATTATTTCTGAATACCGTAATTTTAAAGTACACAAAATCGAATCTGAAGTAATGACCATAGAAGATGCTAATATTTTAAAAGAAAATGACAACGTTCATTTATGCTATCTAACAATTCGAAGTGGACAAATAGTTGATTTAAAAGGTGATATTTTATTTTTAGGTAAATTACATCAGGGTGGTCAATTACGAGCTGCTGGTAATATTTTTGTTATGGGTGAAGTTCAAGGTGTCATTCATGCTGGATTTAACAATAATACAGATAGCATTATTGTGGGCGATGTTTCAGCTGCTTCACAAGTACGAATTGGTGAATTAGTTGATATTATAGATGATGAAAAAGTAACAAACAGTCAAGATACTGTAATCTATGTTAATGATTTACATATTATAGATTATGGCAATCGAGATGAATTAAAGTCACTTCGACCAAAATTATTTAATCATGCTGGAGGATATTAAAGATGGGAAAAGCAATTGTTGTAACATCTGGTAAAGGTGGTGTTGGTAAAACAACATCATCTGCAAATATTGGAACTGCATTAGCACTTCTTGAAAAAAAGGTTGTTCTAATGGATTTAGATATTGGTTTGCGTAATTTAGACGTTGTTTTAGGTCTTGATAACCGTATCTTATTTGATATTGTAGACGTAGCTGAGGGTCGTGCACGGTTACACCAAGCACTCATTAAAGATAAGAGATTTAACGAATATTTATACTTATTACCTGCTGCACAAAATACTGATAAATCAGCATTAGTTCCTGAACAAGTAAAAGCAATTGTTGATGAATTAAAAGAAGAGTTTGACTATGTTATTATTGATTGCCCAGCTGGAATTGAGCAAGGTTTTATGAATGCTATTGCTGGTGCAGATATGGCTATTATTGTAACAACGCCTGAAATTTCTGCGGTTCGTGATGCAGATCGCGTGGTAGGTTTATTAGAGCAAAATCCATTATTACAACAACCAAAATTAATTATTAATCGTATCCGTCGTCAAATGATGGAAGATGGTCAAGCAATGGATGTTGATGAGATTACACGTCATTTGTCTATTGATTTATTAGGAATTATTGTTGATGACGATGCTGTTATTAGTACATCAAATCATGGTGAACCAATTGTTTTAGATTCTAAAAATCCAGCTGGATTAGGTTATCGTAATGTAGCACGTCGACTACTAGGGGAAACAGTGCCCTTGATGACAATAAAACAGCCTCAAAAAGGTTTTTGGAAAAAAATGGGTTCATGGTTTAAGAAAGACTAATTCTTGACAATGTTAATGACAGTATGCTAAATTATTATCAATTAAGAAAAACGTTGAACAGAAGATTAAGGCTTAAACAAACTTTTAAAGAGAGTATCGATTGCTGAAAAGATACAGTTCTTAAGTCTGAAACACATCTGCGAGTTGATTTCCTAAACTAGTTAATTAGGGAAGTCCGGGATAAGCCCGTTATAGCTGTAGTTTAATAAACTCGTTAAGATTAAATTTGTGAGAATTTAATGATGTTTGAGGTGGTACCGCGATTCGTCGCCCTCTATAGTCAATAATGACTATAGAGTTTTTTTATACTCATTTTTATTAATCTACATAAGTTATTTTTCGTGAGAAAAATATGAATTTGAGGTGGCACCACGGCTATCGTCCTCTTGAGTCAATTTGATTTGGCTTGAGAGGATTTTTTTATTTAACTAAAGGGAGATAATGTAATGACTTATATATTAGAAATTTTGCCATCATTAATAGATGGTGCTAAATTAACGTTAGAAATATTTTTTTGGACGATCATTGGATCGATTCCACTTGGTTTAATTGTCGGATTAGGATTAATTTCAAAAATAAAACCAATTAAGTATTTTTTGAATTTTTATGTTTGGTTAATGCGAGGAACACCACTGCTACTACAATTAATTTTTGTGTTTTATGGACTACCAACACTACAACAGTTCCATATTCATATTGTATTCGGTCGATACGATGCGGCATTATTTGCATTTATTTTGAATTATGGTGCGTATTTTGCTGAAATATTTAGGGGTGGATTGCAATCGATTCCTAAAGGTCAATATGAAAGTGCAAAGGTATTGCGTCTATCATATTGGCAAACTATTAGGACAATTATTATTCCACAAGTGTTCAAGATCGTTTTACCTTCAATTGGAAATGAAATTATTAATTTAGTTAAAGATTCAAGTTTAGTATATGTTATTGGGTTAGGCGATTTATTAAGAGCCGGTAACGTAGCGACGAGTCGTGATGTAACACTCGTCCCACTATTGATGGTTGGGGCAATCTATCTGTTATTAACAGCTATATTTACACTTGTCTTGAAGAAAATTGAAAAACATTATAGTTATTACAAATAAGGAGTAATTCTATGCTAGAGTTAAAAAATATTAAAAAGTATTATGGAAAACGATTAATTTTAGATGATATTAATTTAACAGTTAATGATGGTGAAATTGTTAGTATTGTTGGTCCATCTGGTGGTGGAAAAACGACTTTATTGAGATGTATTAGTGGGTTAGAATCAATTGATTCTGGAGATATTCTAATTGATGCCTCACCATTTGATCCATATCGTAATAATACGAACGAAAGTGTTATTGGGGTAGTATTCCAGGAATTTCAATTATTCCCTCATCTTTCAGTGTTAGATAATATAACGTTAGCTCCAAAATTAGTTTTAAATCGTAATAAAGTCCAGGCCGAGGAAGAAGCACAAAAATTATTAGATCGCTTATCTCTCGGAAATAAAGGGCATTTATATCCTTACCAACTTTCAGGTGGGCAGAAACAACGAGTTGCAATTGCACGTGCATTAGCGATGAATCCTAAAATCTTGTGTTATGATGAACCAACTTCAGCACTTGATCCAGCACTACGCCAGGAAGTAGAGAATTTAATATTATCGTTGAAAGTAGACGGAATGACTCAAATAATAGTGACACATGATGTACCATTTGCTGAAAATATTGCGGATAAATTATTAAAAGTTAAGCCGCTAGAAGATTAGAGGATAATAAATGAATCAATTAGAAAAAAAAATTGTTTTTACAATATTATTTATGATGATGTTTATAGGATTAGCTGGCTGTAGCAATAGTAGCCAATCAATGAATTCGGTTGATAGTTGGAAATCAATTCAAAAAAAGGGTACCGTTGTTATCGGAATTGATGATAGTTTTGTGCCAATGACATTCAGACAAAAAGATGGTAGTTTAGTAGGATATGATGTTGATTTAGCAAAAAAAGTTTTTGAAAAATATGATATTCAAGTTGATTTCCAAACAATTGATTGGTCTATGAAAGAAACGGAATTAAAAAATGGGACAATTGATTTAATCTGGAATGGGTATACAAAAACAACTGCACGTGCTAAGAATGTTGCTTTCAGTCGTACATATTTAACGAACAAGCAAGTATTAGTAACAAAAAAATCAAGTGAAATTAATTCTTTTTCTGATATGAAACAAAAAATTTTAGGTGTTCAAAGTGGTTCAGCTGGATTTGATAGCTTAAATTTGCATCCAGATATTTTAAAAGATAATATTAAAGATAAAGAACCTGTTCAATATGATTCATTTGATAATGCTTTTATCGATTTAAATGCAGATAGAATTCAAGGACTTTTAATTGATGATGTCTATGCGAACTACTTTATTAAGCATCAGTCGAATTCAAATGCATATAACGTGATAAATGGTAATTTTAAAACTGAAGATTTTGCGGTAGGTATGCGAAAATCTGATACAACAATGCAATTAAAAATTAATAGGGCAATAACAGAGTTGCAAAACAAAGGTTATCTAAAAGAATTAAATCAAAAATGGTTTGGTGAAAATAATAATATTCAAAATAATTAATTTTGGAGGGACTATATGACATATGTAAATATTGGTGTGCTACTTGTTTTTTTATTGAACTTGTTAGCGGCAATTGTGACCGTCTTTAGAGAAAAACGTGATATTGCTGCAACATGGGCATGGCTTCTTGTCTTGATAGGTATACCTATTTTTGGATTTTTAATTTATCTTTTTTTTGGTAAGAAAATTTCAAAAGAAAAAATATTTGATATTAAAACACAGGGTCGTATGGGTGTTGACCAATTAGTAGATCAACAAAAAGAAGAATGGGCCAGAGGAGAATTAACAACAAGCGGTAAATATACTGATGATGTAAACGAAATCATGCATATGTTTTTAGAAATAGAGAAATCTATTTTAACTAAGAAGAATGAGGTTCAGTTATTTATTGATGGGCATGATAAGTTTAAGACGTTATTTCAAGACATTCGTAAAGCTAAACACCATATCCATGTTGAGTATTATGCATTCGAAGATGGGCATATTGGAAATGAACTATTGACGTTACTTGAAATGAAAGCAAATGAAGGTCTTGAAGTTAGAATCATCTATGATGCATTGGGATCAAAGGGAACTACTAAAAAATTCTTCAAACATCTTGAGGAATTGGGCGGTAAAGCAGAAGCCTTTCTGGGTTCACATTTTTCATTTTCAAATCTTCGTTTGAACTTTAGAGATCATAGAAAGATTGTCGTTATTGATGGTAAAATCGGTTACATCGGTGGATTCAATGTCGGTGATCAGTATCTAGGTGAAAGTGAGAAATTTGGTAACTGGCGAGATACACATATTCGCGTATTTGGAAACGCTGTCGGATCACTACAAAGTAGGTTCATTATGGATTGGAATGCAACTGCGAGAAATAATCAGATTAATTACCAGTCAAGTTATTTTCCACAAACTGTTACAAAAGGTAAAGTTAACATGCAAATTGTTTCTAGTGGACCTGATTCAGAAATTGAACAAATAAAAAAAGGTTATATTAAGTTAATTAATTCAGCTAAAAAATATATTTATATTCAAACACCTTATTTAATTCCAGATGATTCTGTTATAGAAGCGTTAGATATTGCGGTATCTTCAGGCGTTCAGGTTAGAATTATGATTCCTTGTATGCCAGATCATGCCTTTGTTTATCGTGCTACACAGTATTATGCGAAAGATCTAACGAATATTGGTGTAGAAATTTATCAATACAACAATGGATTTTTACACGCTAAAACAGTTGTAATTGATGAAATGGTTGCATCCGTTGGTTCAGCTAATTTTGATTTTAGAAGTTTTAAGTTAAACTTTGAAGCGAATGCATTTATTTATGATGTAGGTGTGGCAAGCACACTTAAAACAATTTTTGAAACTGATATGGAACAAAGTAGTCTTTTAACGAAAAGGTATTTTAATGATCAATCACATTGGTTGAAATTTAAGCAACAGTTTTCAAGACTTCTTTCACCGATATTATAGGAATGGAAACGCTTGACGTTTTTCAGGATGTATGCGATATTATTAATCGGAGACCAACACAAAGGGGAGCCGATTAATTTTGGCTGAGAGTGAAGAAATTCAGACCCTTGGAACCTGTTTGTTAATGCAAACGTAGGAATTGTGTGTAGAAGATTAACACCTTCTTTGTGCTTGGTTTACTAAGTCAAAGGAGGTTTTTTTGTTGGAAAGAAAAAAATTATTGATATTACTAGAAGGGGTCGTTATGGCCGCTTTAGCAATGGCGCTATCATTTGTTCCTAATCCGCCAAATATTGATATTGCACTAGGTGTGTTACCTATTGTGGTATACAGTTTACGACGCGGATTAAAAATGGGATTAATTATTGGGTTACTATATGGTATATTACCTATTTTAATTGGAACTGCGTTTGTATTAACGCCGGTTCAGGCTATCTTAGAGTATCCAGTTGCTAATTTGGTACTAGGATTTTCTGGGTTATTCTCTGCTCGTTTTTTAAGTCAGTTGCGTACTAAAAATATGCGTGGTGCCATACAATCACTGACTTTTGCGATTTTAATAGCTGTATTTCTAAAATACAGTGCTCATTTTATGGCTGGTATCATTTTTTGGTCAAAATATGTTCAATGGGGGCTTTCTCCAGTTGTGTACTCAGCAGTTGTCAATGGTGGGAGTATGATTATTAACATGATTATTGCTACCTTGATACTTAGTATCATACTTAAAAAAAGTCCAGGAATCTTCCTAGCTAAATAGAATAGACAGAAAAAGACGGATATAATAATCCGCCTTTTTTTATAAAAAAGGTTCCTAGCTAATTAAGCTGGGAACCTTTAAAATTTTTATTTTTAAATTAAGCGATTGACATAACTGCGGTTAAAACGACACCACCGACTGTTACAAGAATCATTAACCACACGACAAACATTGTGATTTTTTGGAATGTAGATTTCTTTTTCTTCATGTTTTACCCACCCTCTCAAATCTAATAGTGTAACTATAACTTTTTTATAAGTAAAATGTCAACTTAAAAGTAGTCATTTTTCTTTAAATAATAAGCAGTTAATAAACAAATTATTAACGTGATTAATTGTAACCACCAGAATGAAAAATGAGTGTCTGCACCAGGAAGGGATACGTTCATGCCGAACATACCGCCAACGATTGTTGGTATCGTTAAAATAATCGTCATCGACGTTAAGACCTTCATGATAATATTTAAATTGTTTGAAATAACTGATGAAACCATTTCACCATAATTCTCTAATATTTTAGTTTGAATGCTTGTCATTGTTTCGGCTTGTTGGTTCTCGATTAAAACATCTGTGAGTAAATCATCAGTTGCCTTTTGTTTGAAATGCTCATTTGAGTCAACCATAGATTGAAGTACTGGATTATTTTTCTTTAAAGCAGCATCAAAATAAACTAAACTTTTTTGCATTGACATCATTTGATAATATTGCTCATTTTTAGTTGCTTTAGCAAGTGATTTTTCTAAATTTTCGGTTTCTTGAATGATAGATTTTAACGCAACGACAAAACTTTGTGATAGATACCAAAGTAATTTCAAAGTGAATTGATCCGATGTTATCGTTTTAATTTGATGAATTGGACTATCCGCGATAAATTTACTGATAAAATCTGGTTCACTATTTGAGACTGTAATTATTGCATCATCTGCTAAGATAATTGAAAAAGGAAACGTTTGGTATTCTAAGTAGCCTAGCGAGTTTCTAATGCGATGAGGGTACTGCATTAAGACTAAGTCAGGAACAATATTTTGAGACAATCCTTCAGTTCTTGAATTTTCTTGATCATCTGAAATAGCGGTCATATAGTCTCGTGGTATAGCATACTTTTTAATAAGTTCATTTATTTCTATTTCAGAAGGATTTGTAACGTTAATCCAACATGATTTACTGTATTCTTTTATTTTTTGAATTGTACCTAACTCAGTTGATGTATAATATTCTATCAATATCAAAGTCCCCTTTATTCGAATAACATAATACATAGTATACCAAATTTTTTAAGCTTTCGTTAATTCAGACATCTAGTTGTTAAGATTAGTTCAAATACGCTATAATAGTAAACATAACTGTAACCTAAATTGAAATATATGGTAGAATCATCTATAATATAAGACATTGATTTTTATGAAAATGAGGGATGAAAATATGTGTGGATTTGCAGGTGTATTGAGCGACAGACAAAAAAATACCAATGATGATTACGATAAAATTGTTCATAATATGACAAAAATGATTGTTCACCGTGGTCCTGATGATTCAGGTTATTTTAGTGATGATGATATAACAATGGGATTTAGAAGATTAAGTATTATTGATTTAGAAGGCGGACACCAACCACTTTCATATGAAAATGAACGTTACTGGTTAACTTTCAACGGTGAAATCTATAATTATATTGAACTACGTGAAGCATTAGTTGCTGATGGTTATGAATTTAAAACAGATTCTGATTCAGAAGTCATTTTAGGTATGTATGCTAAGTACGGTGCAGAAGCTGTTAAGCAATTCCGCGGAATGTTTGGATTTGTTATCTGGGATACGCAAGAAAAAACACTTTTTGCTGCCCGTGATCAATTTGGGATTAAACCATTTTATTACGCTATAGCAGATGACAATTTTTATTATGGTTCGGAAAGTAAAGCTATTTATAAAGTTTTAAAAAATAAGACATTTGATAAAGATGCACTTCAAGATTATATGACATTCCAATTTGTACCAGAACCAGAAACGTTAACTAAAGAAATTGATATGTTACAACCTGGACATTATTTAACGAAAAAATTAGGCGAGAAGCCAGTCATTACACGATATTTTTCTGCCGAATTTCATCCAGTAGTTCGTCCAGAAGAGACATATATTAAACGTATTAAAGACGTCTTAATTGATTCAGTTGATAAGCATATGCGTGCCGATGTACCAGTTGGTTCATTCTTATCTGGTGGAATTGATTCGTCTATTATTGTTGCTATTGCTAAAGAATTAAATCCAAAATTAGAAACAATTTCAGTTGGATTTGAACGTGAAGGCTATAGTGAAATAGATGTTGCGCAAGAAACCGCAGAAAAATTAAATGTCGCTAATTTTAGTTCTGTTATTACGGCTGAAGCATTTATGAAGGCTTTTCCACATTTTATTTGGAATATGGATGATCCCTTGGCTGATCCGGCTGCTGTGCCTCAATATTTCCTTGCTAAAGAGGCCAGAAAACGTGTTAAAGTTGCATTGACGGGTGAAGGTGCTGATGAACTATTTGGTGGTTACACTATTTATCATGAACCTGAATCATTAAAAGGATTTAAATACACTAAACCAATTAATGGTGCGTTGAATAAAATTGCTCAAATGATGCCTAAAGGGATGCGTGGACAAAGTTTCCTTCTTCGAGGCACGACACCAATGGAGGATCGTTACGTTGGTAATGCTTTTATTTTTAATGAAAAAGAAAAAGAAGCATTCTTTAAAGACTATAATAAAAATCATCCATTCCAAAGTATTACTGGCCAATATTATAATGCATCAAAAGATTACAATAAAATAGATCAAATGCAATTTATTGATATGCATACATGGTTAAATGGAGATTTATTGCATAATGCCGATCGTACAACAATGGCACACAGCATAGAATTGAGAACACCATTTTTGGATAAAGAAGTTTTTGCAGTTGCTTCTGAAGTGCCTGCAGATTTGAGAATTGCACATGGAACAACCAAGTATGCTTTACGCAAAGCTGCTGAAGGTATCGTTCCTGACCATGTTTTAAATCGTAAAAAATTAGGTTTCCCTGTGCCTATTCGTTTTTGGTTAAAAGACGAAATGTATGACTGGGCTAAACAAATTATTAATGATTCTCAAACAGATGAATTTTTTAACAAACAATATTTCATAGATTTATTGGATGAACATCGTGCTGGTGTTAGAGATAACTCCAGAAAAATATGGACTGTCTTAACATTTATGGTATGGCATCGTATTTACATTGAAAGTGACATATTAGAAGATAGTAAAACAGTAACAGAAAAAGCTAAATAATAAATAGTGGGAGTTCAAAATAATGACAATTATGGTTCAGAAGTTTGGTGGCACATCGGTTCAAGACGATGAGTCGAGACGAGCAGCTTTAAAACACGTAAAATATTCAGTTGATAAAGGGTATCAAGTCGTTGTCGTTGTTTCAGCAATTGGGCGTAAAGGTGCACCTTATGCAACTGATTCATTATTAGGACTTGTCGATGGAGAGCAATCATTACTTTCTAATAGAGAACTTGATATGATTGTTTCTGTTGGTGAAACTATTTCTGCCGCAGTTTTTTCTGAATTATTGAATAAGGAAGGCATTAAAGCTGCTGCTTTAACAGGGCAGGATGCTGGAGTTGAAACAACTGATGAATTTCAGAATGCTAAAGTAATTAACATTAATACTGATTTAATTGATGAGGCATTTAAAGATGCTGATGTTTTAGTTGTGACTGGGTTCCAAGGTGCTACAAGTAAAGGTCAAACGACGACTATTGGGCGTGGTGGAAGTGATACGACAGCTGCATTACTTGGAGCAGCATTAGATGCTGAACGTGTCGATATTTTTACTGACGTGTCAGGGATGATGACTGCCGATCCTAGATTAGTTACAAAGGCAAAATTTCTAGAAACAGTCAGTTATGAAGAAGTTGCAAATATGGCTCATGAAGGTGCGAAAGTTATCCATCCTCGTGCAGTGGAAATTGCGCAACAAGCCCATGTTCCAGTTCGGATTCGCTCAACTTGGCAAAGTCCTGAAGAGATGGGAACCCTTGTGACCGACCGAAACTTAGGTGTAAAGCATTATCGTAGTGTAACTGGTATTGCTCATGTGACTGGACTCAGTCAATTTACAATTAAAACAGTTAATCATGCTCCAAAAGATGTTTTTAATTTGATGTCCAATAATAATTTGAGCGTTGATTTTATTAATATCTCACCTGGCAAAGTCCTCTTTAATTTGTTCAATGATGATGAAAAAAAAGCTAAACAACTTTTAGTAGATGCTGGAATTGATGTCTCAGTGCTTCCAAACTGTGCGAAAGTTTCAATTGTGGGAGCGGGGATGACTGGAACACCAGGTGTTACGGCCAAAATTGTAACAGCACTAGCTGAGAAGGATATTAATATTCTTCAAACAACTGATAGTTATACGACAATTTGGATTTTAGTTCAACAGGACGATTTAAAAACTGCTGTTAATGCATTACATGATGTCTTTTTAAGCAGTATCTAAAAGGGGTAATTTATGAAACTTTTACCATTTTTTGGAACTTGGTATGGGTCGATAATTTTAATATTTGGATATATTCTAATTTTAACTTTACTTAAACGTATTTTACGTAAAAATTGGCCTAAACGGTTGCAAATCATTGATTTTTTACCACCATTACTTCTTTTATTGACACATATTTTATCAGTACGAGAGTTTAATTTATCGATTACACCATTTATAATATTTTCTTGGTGCTTAATTGGTATTGCTAGTGCGCTTATGTATGCGTATCGAGATGGAGAATTAATTTATGCAAAATTTTTCAAGACCATTTGGAAAATTACTGATATTTATATGCTTGGATGGTACCTCTTAATGCTTCTCTTTTTAGTACTATTTTAAGGATATCGTCCTACATTTTTAATTATAAGTAATGTAAAAAACACTTAATCTAAAAAGGATTGAGTGTTTTTTTGTATATTATCATTTAAAATCATAATATTGGGGAATTCAGTGGTGGAATGTGGGGCATTGTGGTAAAATTTAAATAGTTACTATGAAGGGGGGCTGTACACAATGTTTATGGGCGAATTTAAACACACTTTAGATACTAAAGGTAGATTAATTATTCCAGCTAAATTTCGTGAGGAATTAGGTGAGAAATTTGTTATTACTCGAGGTATGGATGGTTGTTTATTCGGATATACACAAACAGAGTGGACACTCCTAGAAGAAAAGCTTAAAACACTCCCTTTAACAAAAAAAGATTCACGGGCTTTTGTAAGATTTTTATATTCTGCAGCTACAGAATGTGAATTTGATAAACAAGGCCGTATTAATATTCCAGTTCCTTTAAGAACACATGCTGATTTAGAAAAAAAATGTGTGCTAGTAGGTGTTTCAAACAGATTCGAAGTATGGAGTGAAGATCGATGGAATAGTTTTTCAGAGAGTGCATCAGAAAATTTTGATGAAATTGCAGAAAATATGATTGATTTTGGATTTTAAATAACACGTATGAAAGGGGATAAAACTATGACGACATTTGAACATGAAACAGTACTACTAAATGAAGCAGTAGATGGGTTGGCTATTAAACCAGATGGTATATATGTTGATTGTACTTTGGGTGGCGGTGGACATAGTGCCCTAATCCTGTCTCAACTAAGTACGGAGGGACATTTATATGCTTTTGACCAAGATCAAACAGCGATTACTTATAATGAAGGGCATTTAAAAAAATACATAGAAAATGGACAAGTTACGTTTATTAAACGCAATTTTAAAGATTTAAAAGCCGCGTTACTGGAACTTAATGTCACGGAAGTAGATGGTGTACTCTATGACTTAGGTGTATCATCCCCACAATTTGATGTCGCAGAACGAGGCTTCAGTTATCAGCACGATGCGCCGTTAGATATGAGGATGGATTTAAGTGCAGAATTAACAGCTAAAGAGATTGTTAATAATTGGACATATCAAGAACTTATTAGAATCTTTTTTAGATATGGTGAAGAAAAATTTGCAAAGTCAATTGCTCGTCAGATTGAAAATGCTAGAGAAAATGAAGAAATTGTTACAACTAGTCAATTAGTTGAATTAATTAAAATGGGTATTCCGGCTCGTGCAAGACGAACAGGTGGGCACCCTGCTAAAAAAGTTTTTCAAGCTATTCGAATTGCGGTTAATGATGAATTGGGTGTTTTAGAAGATTCATTAGAGCAAGCAATTGATTTAATTAATGTTAAGGGGCAAGTTAGCGTTATTACATTTCAGTCATTAGAAGATAGATTGGTCAAAACGATGTTTAAGGAACGAACAAGTTTACCAGAGTTACCACCGGGTTTACCTGTAATTCCAGATAATATTCAGCCAAATTATGCACTAGTTAATAAAAAGCCAATTTTACCATCAGAATTAGAATTACAGAATAATAGGCGTGCACATTCAGCAAAATTGAGAATTATAAAACGATTGAAAAAATAATATTTTATAATAAAGGGGTTACATATCATGGCACAAAATAGCACAGCACGACAAATGCCAAGAGAATATAAAGAAAATCCAAGACAACAACCTATACATAAAAAAACAGTGGGATCACAAAGTGTTGCATTTTCTAGAATTGAAAAATCATTATTTGGTTTAATTGGTGCAATTTCTTTGGTACTTATGCTTATGCTAGTTTCATCTCAGGTAGAGTTGTCTAATAGTAGTCAATTTTTACAAAATATTAACAGCGAAATAACAGCTATTCAAACTAAGAGTTCTGATTTGACACAAGAAGTGAACGAACTTGCCAGTAATGATCGATTAAATAGTATCGCTAATAAAAATGGTCTTAATTTAAGTGAGAGTAGAATAAGGAATGTAACGAAATGAATAATCAAAAGCAACGGATGATAAATGACATGAAAAAGAAACGTAGAAATAGGCAAAGGTTTGGTGTGCTACTAATCCTGGCCGTTTTAGCGATTCTTTTGATGTTTATCATTCGTTTTTCTTATATTGTAATAGGTGGAAAAGTTTCAGATGTTAATTTAAGTAGCCAAACACAGGCACTTTATGAAAATAGTCGAATTGATAAAGCAAATAGAGGAACCATTTATGATGATTCAAATCAACCGATTGCTGAAGATACAACAAACTACTCAATTTATGCAGTTCTATCAAAATCATATGTTGGTGCAAATAACAAAGCGTTATACGTTACTGATAAGAGTAAAGCTGCAAAAGTTATTAGTGATGCGATTGGAATGAAAGAATCTAAAGTTTACAATATTTTGAATGCAAAAAAAGGAACTTACCAAGTTGAATTTGGTAATTCTGGTAAAAACTTATCTTTGGAAACAAAAAACAAGATAGAATCAGCAGATTTAAAAGGTATTTATTTCACTGAAACACAAGCAAGATTATATCCAAATGGTGTTTTTGCATCACATTTAATTGGTGTGACAAAAAGCACTTCAAAAAAAGGTGATTCAACTTTATCTGGTGTAATGGGACTAGAATTAGCATTTAATAAACAATTAAGTGGAACAGACGGGTTAAAAAAGGTCCAAAAAGATAGTTATGGTTACCAACTACCAAACTCAAAGACAAAAACAAAAAAAGTTGAAAATGGAAATAATATTTATACAACCATTGATACAAAATTACAAACGTATCTTGAAACAACTCTAACTAACGTACAAAAAACATATAATCCTAAATCAATGAATGTTGTTATAATGAATGCTAAAAATGGAAAAATTTTGGCAGGAAGTCAACGGCCTACATTTAATGCAGATACCAAAAGTGGTATTTCAAAGATGTGGCGTAATACGCTAATTGAAGATAGTTATGAACCTGGCTCGACTATGAAAGTATTTACAATGGCAGCTGCTATTGAAAATAATGCCTACAATGAGAATGCCGTCTATAAATCAGGTGTTTTAAAAGTGGGAACTAAGATTGTTCCTGATTGGAATACATCTGGTTGGGGTTTAATCACTTATCGTGAAGGTTTCGCTCGTTCAAGTAATGTTGGTATGGCTAAGTTGGAACAAGCGATGGGGCATACTGCTTGGCTTAAATATATTAAAAAATTTGGTTTCCTGGAAAGTACAAATCTGGGATTAGCTAATGAAGCAAAAGGTAGTATTGAATTTCAATACCCAATTGAACAAGCAGATACAGCTTTTGGTCAAGGAATAAATGTGACAACTATGCAAATGATGCAAGGTTTTACGGCATTTGCAAACAACGGTAAGATGATCAAACCAACGCTTGTGGATAAAATTGTAGATCCTAATACTGGAAAAACAACGTATCAAGCTAAAACAACAAATTTAGGACAAGTTATTAAAAAATCAACGTCTAAAGAAGTATTAAGCATGATGCAAGATGTTATCTACAAAAATTATGGGACCGGTAATGCCTTTAAAATTGATGGTTACAAGATAGCTGCAAAAACAGGAACTGCCCAAATTTCGGATCCAAATGGAACTGGATATCTAACGGGTGATGCAAATTATGTCTTTTCAGTTGTAGGTATGGCGCCGGCCAAAGATCCAAAATATATTATGTATGTAACGATGAAACAACCACAAAATATGCAAGGTACCAGTGGTAATGCTATTTTGGCACAAATATTTAATCCATTGATGAAGAGGACTTTAGAAGAAGACAGTTCAACAGCGGTATCAACTGCAAAGACTAATGTAACAGTAGCAGACGTTACAAATAGTTCAACTTCATCAGCTAAAACAAAATTAAACGAACAAAATCTAGATATTGCAGTTATCGGACATGGCAGAACGGTAGCTAATCAGTATCCACCTGCTGGAACGACTGTATTATCCGGACGTAAAATATTGTTATTAACAAATGGTGAAATGATTATGCCTGATTTAACCGGTTGGTCAAAGAGTGATGCGGTGAATGCTGCAGAATTAATGAAACTAAACTTAACGACAACGGGTAGTGGTTATGTAGCAGCTCAAAGTATTAAGGCGAATACAGTTGTTAAAAAATCAACTATGGTGAAATTAACGTTAAAATAAAAAGGTGAATATAGATATGAGAGCAGATAAATTAATCCAAAGTTTAAAATTTAAACGAGTATCAACGGCGATTGATTCAGAGTTAGATATTAAGCTATTAACACAAGATACAAGAGAAGTTGTTGAAGATAGTCTATTTGTTGCTGTTGAAGGTTATACAGTTGATGGACATGATTTTGTGAATCAAGCGGTTGAAAAAGGTGCGAAGATTATTATTGCTCGTAAACCAGTTGATGTACCTGTTCCAGTCGTTTATGTCCAAGATACAAATCGTGCGATGGCAATTCTTGCCGATGCATTTTATGGCGTCCCAAGTCAGCAGATGAGAATGATTGGTGTTACTGGTACAAATGGTAAGACGACTGTTACACATTTGATTGAACAAATTTATCGTGACTTAAATCAAAAAACAGGTTTAATCGGTACAATGTATCGTAAAATAAATGATACACTGTATCCTTCGAATAATACAACTCCAGATGTTATTACATTGCAAAGAACTTTAGCACAAATGAAACAAGAAAAAGTTGAAACTGTTGCAATGGAAGTTTCTTCACATGCGTTAGTCTTAGGACGTGTATGGGGTATTGATTTTGATATCGCAGTTTTTACAAATTTGACACAAGATCATTTAGATTTTCATAAAACAATGGAAAATTATGCACATGCAAAAAGTATGTTATTTGCTCAGTTGGGTAATCATTATACTGAATCAGGCGACTCAAAAGTGGCTGTTTTAAATTTTGATGACCCAGTGGCTCGAACGTTTACTCAGTTTACTTCTGCTCAAATATTATCTTACGGTATCGAAAATGATGATGCCATGATTCAAGCTAAAAATATTGAAATTAAGAGTCATGGAACTGAGTTTGATTTAATTCTTTTTGGTGAAACAACTCATGTTACAATGCAATTAATCGGCTTGTTTAATGTTTATAATATGCTTGCTGCGTTTAGTGCCGCATATGCTGCTGGACTTGATGAAACACAAATTATTAAATCACTTGAAAAAGTGACTGGTGTTAAAGGTCGTTTTCAATTAGTGCCTTCTAAAACGGGTATCAGTGTAATTGTAGATTACGCGCACACACCAGATGGGTTATTAAATGTCTTAGAGACAATACAAGATTTTGCACAAAATAAAATTTATTGCATTGTTGGCTGCGGTGGTGATCGTGATAAAGGAAAACGTCCTAAAATGGCAAAAATTGCTGCTGACCATAGTGATTACCCAGTATTTACTATGGATAATCCTAGAACTGAAGATCCTAAGGAAATTATGGCAGACATGCTGACTGGAATTCCAGAAAATAGAGCAACTGTTATAATGGATCGACACGATGCAATTGCTCAAACAATAAAAAAGGCGCAACCAGGAGATGTTATTTTAATTGCTGGTAAAGGTCATGAAGATTATCAAATTCTTGGTCGAGAAAAAGTGCATTTTGACGATGTTGAAGAAGCATCGGGAGCATTAAATAAAAAATAAGAATTGAGTGAGGATAAGACAATGACTAAACCAGAAATGTTTATACCGTTGGTAAGTGGATTCGCATTAACGTTTATGTTTATGCCATTATTTATTGGCTATTTTAGAATACGTAAACAAGGGCAAATGATTAGAGAAGAAGGACCAAAATGGCATGAGAAAAAGTCTGGTACACCAACAATGGGTGGATTTGTCTTTAATATTGCTATTATTATTACTGCAATTTGGACAGGTATATGGGCTAATTCTATGACACCAGCGATGATGATTATGATTTTCATCTTATTTTTATATGCTATTTTAGGATTTTGGGATGACAGTATCAAATTATTCAAACGACAAAATGAAGGTTTAAAGCCTTGGCAAAAATTATTGGGTCAAATAGTTGGTGGATTAATCTTCACCGTCGTTTATGTCCATGAACATTTGCCACTTGCAATTAATGTCTTTGGTTTTGGTGAGGTCTCAATCGGTATTCTTTATGCTGTATTCATTATTATTTGGCTTGTTGGATTCTCTAATGCGGTTAATTTAACTGATGGAATTGACGGTCTTGTTTCAGGTCAATCAATTATTGCATTCGGTGCATATGCAGTTGTTGCGCAAGTACAACAACAAAAGGATGTACTTATTTTTTGTTTATCTGTCATTGGCGCATTAATTGCGTTCATTTGGTTTAATCATAAACCAGCTAAAGTTTTCATGGGAGATATGGGATCGTTAGCATTAGGTGGTGCATTAGCAACCGTTTCAATTTTATTACACCAAGAACTATCACTCATTTTTATTGGTATTATATTTGTTTGTGAGACGGCAAGTGTTATTTTACAAGTAGCTTCATTTAAATTAACAGGTAAACGCATATTCAAGATGAGCCCAATTCATCATCATTTTGAAATGAGTGGTTGGAATGAATGGAAAATTGATATTGTCTTTTGGACTATTGGGTTAATTGCTGCGATTTTAACGTTACTAGTCATTTTATAAAGGGAGATTTAATTGGAATGAAAAATATTACGAATTATCAAAATAAAAAGGTTCTAGTTGTAGGTTTAGCAAAGAGTGGCTTGAATGCAGCCAAACTTTTAAAAGATTTAGGCGCATTTGTGACTGTGAATGATCATAAAAATATTGATGATAACCCTGAAGCTAAAGAGCTTTTGGCTGAAGGAATCAAAGTGATTACGGGCGGACACCCACTCTCTTTACTAGATGAGGATTTTGAGTTAGTCGTAAAAAACCCTGGAATTCCATATACAAATTTACTTATTGAAAAGGCAATGGAAAAAGGTTTACCTATTATTACAGAACCAGAGCTTGCTTATGAAATTTCTGAAGCGCCAATGATCGGGGTTACAGGAACGAATGGTAAGACAACTACAACGACGCTGATTTCATTGATGTTAAATCAAGAAAGAAAGCAAGGACGTGCATTTGTCGCTGGAAATATTGGTGTTCCATCTGTTGCCGTAGCAAAAAAGGTAACCAAAAATGATATTATTGTAGCTGAATTATCAAGTTTTCAATTATGTGGCATTGATAAATTGAAACCAGAAATAGCCGTTATTACTAATATTTATGAGGCACATACGGATTACCATAAAACTCGAGAAAATTATGTGAAAGCAAAAATGAGAATAACTGAAAATCAAGATTCTAGTGATTTTCTTGTTGTCAATTGGGATTTAAAAGAACTTCGTGAACTAGCTAAAACAAGTTCTGCTAACATTGTGCCATTTTCTAGATTAGATGAAATTGAAACAGGGGCTTATGTAAAAGACGGAAATATTTACTATCAGAATGAATTCATTATGAAATCGGATGAAGTTAATATTCCTGGTGAACATAATATTGAAAATGCGCTTGCAGCTATCGTAACTGCTAAAATTAAAGGTGTAACAAATACTGCTATTCAAGAAGTATTATCGACATTTACAGGAGTACGCCACCGTACACAGTTTGTTAGCGCATGGCATAATCGCAAATTCTATAATGATTCAAAGGCAACTAATATTGAAGCAACTGAGATGGCTGTAAAAGGATTTTCGAATCCAATTATACTATTAGCTGGTGGATTAGATAGAGGATTTACGTTTGAAAAATTGGTGCCTGTACTTAAAGCACATGTAAAAGCAATGATTGTTTTCGGTGAAACAGCTGATTTAATGCGAAATGCTGGAGAAGCGGCAGGTATTACTCAAATTAAGCAAGTCACTGATGTTGTTGCAGCTGTTCCCGAAGCATATAAATTAAGTGATAACAATGATATTATATTGTTATCCCCAGCAGCAGCTAGTTGGGATCAATATCCTTCATTTGAAGTACGTGGTGACAAATATATTGAAGCGGTTGAAAAATTAATGCAAGTAGAGGATAAATAAAATGAAAATTATTGTTTCTGGTGGTGGCACTGGCGGGCATATTTACCCTGCGTTGGCCCTTATTGAAGCGCTAAAAGTAAAAGATCCAACGGCTGAATTTT
This sequence comes from Dellaglioa sp. CoH-57-MRSF-20, assembly GCF_056781955.1. Next base: position 69,220 of record NZ_JBXAXV010000004.1, on the reverse strand, counting down.
TATATGTTGGGACTGAAAAAGGACTTGAGAGCCGAATCGTTCCAGATAATGGAATTCCATTTAAAACAATTAAAATTCAAGGATTTAAAAGATCGTTATCAGTAGAAAATATTAAGACAGTCCAACTATTTTTAAAAAGTGTGAAAGACGCAAAGAAAATGATTAAAGAATTTAAACCAGACATTGTTATTGGAACAGGCGGTTACGTATGTGGTGCAGTGGTTTATGCTGCTGCTCGATTACATATTCCAACTATTGTTCATGAACAAAATAGTGTTGCAGGTGTAACAAATAAATTTTTGAGCCACTTTGTTGATAAAGTAGCTATTTCTTTTGAATCAGTTGCAGATCAATTTCCTAAGAAAAAAGTTGTTTTCACAGGGAATCCCCGCGCACAACAGGTTGTAAATGAAACAGAAATTGAAGCATTATCGCAATATGGATTATTAGATGATGTACCAACGATGTTAGTTTTTGGTGGTTCAAGAGGAGCTGCGAAAATTAATCAAGCAATGGTTGAAGCAATTCCTGAATTAAATAAAAAACCATATCAAATTTTATTTGTTACAGGTAACGTTCACTACGATAAAATTATGAATGATTTAAACGGGATAGAATTAAATAAAAATATTGTGATAAAACCATATTTAAATAATATGCCTAATTTATTAAGCCATATTTCTGTCATTTTAGGACGTGCTGGTGCAACAAGTATAGCAGAAATAACTGCACTTGGATTACCATCTATTTTGGTGCCTAGCCCTTATGTTACAAATAATCATCAAGTAAAAAATGCAATGAGTCTAGTTGATAATAATGCAGCTAAGCTTATTACTGAGGATAAGTTAACGGGATCAAAATTGGTCATGGTTTCAGATGAAATGATGCTCAATACTGATGTGAGAAGACAGATGGCTAATAATTCACGTAAAATGGGTGTGCCCAATGCTGCAGATAATCTAATTAAGGTTATGGAAGATTTAATCAAAATTAAAGAATAAGTTAGGAGGCCAAATAAGATGTCAAAAAATAAATTCTTAAAAAGAAAAAAAGCTGAATTGACACCTTGGGAGGCCTTACAAGAGAAAAAAAAGAAGAAAAATAAACGATTCGATTTTTTTGGAAACCCCAAAACAATTAGTGACCGATTACCAAAATTAAAAAAATATCAACATCATGCCCTAAAACAAAAATTAATTATTATAATTGGTTCGTTTCTGATTATTGGTTTAATTGCACTATATTTTATTTCACCATTAAGTAAAATACAAAATATTAGTATTTCAGGTGAAAAAACAGTTTCAAAAGTACAAGTAGAAAATGCTAGTAATTTACACATTAATGATCCATTATCCCACGCGTTTTTTAGAAAAAAAGCTATTTTAAAGGATATAAAAAAAGAATTGCCACAGGTGAAGTCACTAACTGTTAGCCATAATAAATGGAATGGTGTTAAACTTTCTATTAATGAATATGATCTTGCAGGATATATTTATAAAAATAAAACATACTATCAATTATTTTTGAATGGGACAATTGGAAGTAAGAAATTTGACCAACCAGTGGGGAATTATCCTACGTATTCTAAGTTTAATCAAACAAATATATTGCAAAAAATGGTTAAACAATATAAAAAAATTCCGATGAAAATCAGAAATGGAATATCAGAAATCGATTATCAACCATCCAAAGTGAATAATCAGCGAATATATATATACATGAATGACAGAAATAAAATTATTGCTAATATTGATAATTTTGCCGATAAAATGGCTTTCTATCCAAGTATCTCATCTAAAATGAAGAAAAAAGGTGTCGTTGATTTAGAAGTGGGTGCATATTCTTATCCATATAATAAGAAAAGTTAACAAAGTTGGTATGGCCTATGGGATATCCTTTCTAAATCAGGTCTTAATGTGGTAAAATATGAGTACTATATCTTATAAAAAATAATATTAAAAGCAAGCTGTAAGGAGGTTCTTTTTCAGATGGGTAACGCAGGTATATATGTGGGGTTAGATATCGGTACGACATCAATTAAAGTTATCGTTTCTGAATACGTTAATGGTCAATTGAACGTAATTGGTATTGGTAATGAACGCTCACAAGGTTTGAATAGGGGAATTGTAGTCGATATTGATAAGGCTGTAATTTCAGTACAAAAAGCTATTAAACAAGCTGAAGAAAAAGCAAATATTCAGATTCACGAAGTACATGTTGGTATTCCTGCTAATTTATTACAAATTATTCCTTGTAACGGCATGATTGCCGTTTCAGATGAATCAAAAGAAATTACAAATGAAGATGTTGTGAATGTTGCGAGTGCAGCATTAGTTCAAAATTTACCACCAGAAAGAGATATCATTGATATTATTGCTGATGAATTTGTAGTTGATGGATTTGATGGCATTAAGGATCCTCGTGGTATGATTGGTGTGAGATTAGAAATGCATGGATCAGTTTATACTGGCCCAAAAACAATTATTCATAATTTAAAAAAATGTGTTGAAAATGCTGGGCTAACTATCAGAGAAACAATCGTGAACCCATTAGCACTTGCATCAGTTGCGATGTCAGATGGCGAAAGAGACTTTGGTACTGTACTTATTGATCTCGGTGGTGGTCAAACGACTGCTTCAGTGATTCATGATCATAAGTTGAAATTTACATACGTGGACCAAGAGGGTGGCGATTTTGTCACGAAAGATATCTCAGTGGTTCTTAATACATCTGTTGAAAATGCTGAAAAATTGAAACGCAATTATGGATTTGCTAATTCTGAGTTAGCATCAGAAGATGATGTTTTCCCAGTTGATGTTGTTGGACAAAGTGAGCCAATCAATATCTCTGAAAAATATTTAGCAGAGATTATTGAAGCAAGAATCTCTCAAATCTTAGATAAAATAAAAAGTTCATTAGATGCTATCAAGGCGTTAGAATTACCAGGTGGCGTTATCTTAACTGGTGGTCTTGCAGCTTTACCAGGAATTACAGAATTAGCATCAGAAATTTTGCAAGTTCAAGTTAAAACCTACGTCCCTGATCAAATGGGATTACGCTATCCTTCATTTGCACAAGCCTTAGGATTGATTAATTATGCAGTCGAGCAAGATGAAGTCACATTATTAGTGAAAAGTGCAATGGGACTTGATATTGATCAATTAAGTTATAGTATTGTTGAACCAGACAACGAAAAACCTAAGAAGCAAGAAGTAAAAAACAAAGTTAAAAAAACTAGAAAACCAAAAACATCAGGGGATCCATTAAAATCAGTTAAAAACTTTTTTAATGAATTTTTCGATTAAATAGGAGGAAGTAAGTAATGGAATTTTCTTTGGACTCAAGTGAAGATAAAGGCGCAGTAATAAAAGTAATTGGTGTCGGTGGCGCTGGTGGTAATGCTGTTAATCGTATGATTGATGAAAATGTTTCAGGTGTTGAGTTTATTGCATTAAATACTGATGTTCAGGCATTGGAAAGCTCAAAGGCAGAAATTAAAATTCAATTGGGTCCTAAATTGACTCGTGGATTAGGTGCTGGTGCAACTCCAGATATTGGTAGTAAAGCTGCACAAGAAAGTGAAGAAGCAATTATCGAAGCTATTGATGGCGCTGATATGATTTTCGTTACTGCTGGAATGGGTGGTGGAACAGGAACAGGAGCTGCTCCTGTTGTAGCTAAAATCGCTAAAGATCAAGGCATTTTAACAGTCGGAATTGTAACACGTCCATTTACATTTGAAGGACCTAAACGTAGCCGTTTTGCTGCTGAAGGAATAGCTAATCTGAGAGATCAAGTTGATACGTTAGTTGTTATTGCTAATAACCGTTTACTTGAAATCATTGACAAGAAGACACCGATGCTTGAAGCATTCCAAGAAACAGATAATGTTTTACGTCAAGGTGTTCAAGGTATTTCTGAATTAATTACATCACCCGGTTTAATTAATTTAGATTTTGCTGATGTTAAAACAGTGATGGCTGATCAAGGAACTGCATTAATGGGAATTGGATCTGCTACTGGTGAAAATAGAACTGCTGAAGCAACAAAAAAAGCAATTTCTTCGCCATTACTCGAAGTTTCAATTGATGGTGCAAAACAAGTTCTACTTAATATCACCGGTGGTGCTGATATGAGTCTTTTCGAAGCGCAAGAAGCTTCTGAAATTATTTCACAAGCTGCAACTGATGAAATTAATATTATTTTTGGAACGTCAATTAATGAAGACCTAGGTGATGAAATCGTCGTAACAGTTATTGCAACTGGTATTGATGATGTTAAAGAAGAAAAAAAAGCCACAGTTCGTACACGAACATTACCAAGAACTGATGCACCTAAAGCAACATTAGCTGAAAAGCAAGAAGATCGTTTTGACGATTGGGATATTATGCACCCATCAAGTCAACCTGAAGAAAAAAAATCAACAGAATTTGAAAATGTTGAAAAACCAAATTTTGATGTCTTTAAGAATGATATCAAAACTGATGATTTAGCAACAAATAATGATGATAGTTTAAGTACACCACCGTTTTTCAGAAAACGACGTAAAGATTAATTAAATGAATCAATGGGGAGGTTACGGATATTATGGCTTTTGAAAAAATTGGTCGTTTTTTTGGGTTAGCTGAAGAAGATGATTTTGAAAATGATGATTACCAAACCGAAGAGTCTATGCGGACTTCGTCATTGAATCAAAGTAATAAAGTCGTTTCGATAAATGGTAAATATAGTCAACCACAAAAAATTAATTTATTTGAACCTAGAATTTATTCTGATGTTAAGGATATTGCAACGCATTTAATGCAAAATCAAGCAATCGTCGTAAATTTTCAAAAAATGGATGAAGTTCAATCTAAACGGATTGTTGATTTCTTGTCCGGAACAATTTTTGCTATTAACGGAACAATTCAAAGAATTGGCGATAATATTTTTCTTTGTACACCAAACTCATTTACTGTTGAAGGAAATATGGCAGATAATATTTTTGAAAAATTCGAATAAAAGAAAAATCGAGGTATACAAATGATTGAGTTTATTACATTTCTAGCTAAAGTGATTACGTGGGCTTTTGATGCTTATGAGCTAGCAATTATCATTTACGTTTTAATGTCATGGTTTCCAGGCGCTTATAATACGCCGGTTGGCCATTTCTTAAGTAAAATTTGTCAACCATACCTTGCATTTTTTGACCGTTTTATCCCGGCAATTGGGGGTATTAGTTTTTCACCAATTATTGCGATAATCGCGCTAAGCTTCATCCAAAATGGGGTTATGGGACTTCTGACTACTTTGATTCGTCTTTATGTTGGAGGCTAATGATATATGAATGATACAATTTACCAACATTTCAGGTCCGACGAAAAAGAAATTATTGATACATTGTCAGATTATATCGAGCAAGCTAAATCAGAGTACAGGGCAGTTCTAACTCATTTTTTAAATCCTAGAGAGGCACATATTGCGACCTATCTATTAGGCCAAAATGACGAAATTAGTTTAAAATTATTTGGTGGCACGAAAGAAGCTGAACGAAAAAGATTACTTTTTTATCCAGCGTATTTCGATGTTCAAGATAGTGATTTTGATTTACAACTTATTGAAATTAAGTATCCAATAAAATTTGCTACCTTAAAACATGGACAAATTTTGGGAACTTTGGCTAATGCGGGATTAGATAGAGAAGTACTTGGTGATATTTTAACAGATGGTCAGCAATGGCAGGTTGTTGTTGAAAAAAAGATGGCTAATTATTTGATTAGTCAAGTTGATCGTATTGGTAAAATTAAGGTATCACTTGAAGAGATTCCTTTTTCACAAACGGTGAGTGTCACAGATGAGTGGCAATCGCAAAATGAATTAGTTTCATCGTTACGAATCGATTCAGTCATATCAGCTGTTTATAATATGTCTCGACAAAACGCCAAAAATTTAGTTAATTCTGAAAAAGTTAGTTTAAATTGGCAAGTTATTAATAAGCCTGATTATGAATTAGCAGAGTTTGATGTTTTGTCAATTCGTGGTTTTGGACGAATCAAGTTAGATTTTATTGCAGGTATGACTAGAAAAGATAAATATAAATTAGAGTTATCAATATTAAAAAAATAAATTTTGAAGGACGTGCAAAATGACTTTAAGTCCATTAGATATTCATAATAAAGAATTTAACGTAAAATTACGAGGCTATGATCAAGACCAGGTTAATGATTTTCTAGATAAAATTATTAAAGATTATGAAATAACGTTAAAAGAAAATGAAAATTTAACTGAAGAAGTTAAAACTAGTAATGAAAAGTTAGAATACTTTAATGATTTAAAAGATTCTTTAAATCAATCAATTATTGTTGCTCAAGAAGCTGCTGATCGCGTTAAGGTTAATGCTAAGCGTGAATCTGAAATTATTAATAAAGAATCACAAAAGCAAGGTCATGATATTATTGATGAAGCGAATGAAAAAGCTAAACATATTATTGATATGGCTTCAGAAAAAGCTAAAAAATTAGCTGTTGAGACTGATGACTTGAAGAAACAAGCACGTATTTTCCGTCAACGTTTAAAAGTTATGATGGAATCACAATTAGAAGTTGTTAAAAGTTCTGATTGGGACGAAATTTTAAAACAAGGCGAGACAAGCACATATTCTGAAATTCAAGACGTTTTAAAACGTGAAGAAGACAAAGAAAAACGTGAAGCCAAAGAAATAAAAGAATCAGTTAATAATAATGACGATATTGTTGTTACAGAAATTATTGCTGAATCAGATGCAAATGAAGATTCTGAGCAAAATGATCAAGATACAATGGTCATTTTCCCAGATAATAAATAAATTTGAGAATAACAATTATATGATACATTTTTAGCGAGTCGATGATAGTGGAAGGTCGATAATAAGTATTATATAATTTATCATCTCAACGATTTCATTAAACTGAAATGATCAAGTAAGTTTAATCGGCTTCATCTCCGTTATCACGATGATTGAGTGAAATTTAACGTTATATAATGTTAAGTTTCTAAATTTGGGTGGTAACACGAAGACTTCGTCCCTTGTAACGGAGTCTTTTTGTGTATAATGAAATAAAATAACTTTTAAAAGGAGTTTATAATATGAAAATGAAAGAAACCTTAAACTTAGGTAAGACAGAATTTCCAATGCGTGGAAATTTACCAGTTAAAGAAGCAGAGCGTGAAGATGCATGGAGACAAAACGGTGTTTATGAACTAAGACAAAAGTTAAATGAAAAGAAACCAAGTTTCATTTTACATGATGGACCTCCATACGCTAATGGTAATATCCATATGGGACATGCTTTAAATAAGATTACGAAGGATATTATCGTTCGTTCAAAATCAATGATGGGCTTCAGATCACCTTTTGTTCCTGGCTGGGATACTCATGGCCTTCCTATTGAACAACAATTGGTTAAACAAGGTGTTGATCGTAAAACCATGTCAAAAGCTGATTTTCGTGAATTATGTGAAAAATATGCTTTGGAGCAAGTTAATTTGCAACGCGAAGATTTTAAACGTTTAGGCGTTGCAGCTGAATGGGATAGCCCATACATGACTTTACAACCTGAATTTGAAGCTGAAGAAATCAGAATGTTTGGTGAAATGGCTGAAAAAGGTTACATCTATAAAGGTAAAAAACCAATTTATTGGTCACCATCGTCTGAATCAGCATTAGCTGAAGCAGAGATTGAATACCACGATATTAAATCACCATCAATGTATATTACATTTGATGTAGTTGATGGGAAAGATATTTTAGATACAGATACAAAAATGATTATCTGGACAACAACACCATGGACAATTCCAGCTAATTATGGTGTCGCTGTACATCCTGATTATAAATATATCCAAATTAATGCTGATGGGAAAAAATATGTTGTCGCTGAAGAACGTTTAAATATTTTAAAAGAAGAATTTGATTGGGAAAATGTTGAAGTATTAAAAGAATTTTCTGGTCGCGATATGGAATATATGACAGTGCAACATCCATTATATGATCGTACATCATTAGTTATTCTAGGTTACCATGTTACTTTAGATTCTGGTACAGGACTTGTTCATACTGCTCCAGGACATGGTGAAGATGATTTTATTGCTGGACAAAAGTATAAATTACCCGTTGTATCTGTTTTAGATGAAAAAGGTGTCATGAATGAAGATGCGCCTGGATTTGAAGGGATATTTTATGATAAAGCTAATCCATTAGTAACTGATGAATTGAAAGAGAATGGTCATTTACTTAAACTTTCATTCTTTACGCATAGTTATCCACATGATTGGCGTACAAAAAAACCTGTTGTTTTCCGTGCAACGGCACAATGGTTTGCATCAGTAGAGATGTTCCGCGATGATATATTAAAAGAAATTGAAAAAGTTGATTTTAAAAACGAATGGGGTAAGGTTCGTCTTTACAATATGATTAGAGATCGTGGCGATTGGGTGATTTCACGTCAACGTGCTTGGGGCGTTCCATTACCTATCTTCTATGCAGAAGATGGGACACCTATCATTACACCAGAAACAATTGAACATGTTGCTCAATTGTTTGAAAAAAATGGATCAAATATTTGGTTCAAAAATGATGCTAAAGCACTACTTCCTGAAGGATTTACAAGTGAACATAGTCCTAATGGTGAATTTACAAAAGAAGAAGATATCATGGATGTTTGGTTTGATTCAGGTTCTTCACATCGTGGAGTGCTAGGTAAACGTGATAATTTAACGTATCCTGCAGATCTATATATGGAAGGTTCAGATCAATATCGTGGATGGTTTAATTCAAGTGTTATTACATCCGTTGCAACTAATGGAATTGCACCATACAAACAGTTGATGTCACAAGGATTTGTACTTGATGATAAAGGACATAAGATGAGTAAATCGCTTGGGAATATCATTTTACCAAGTAAAGTTATTAAACAATCAGGAGCTGAGATTATCCGATTATGGACAGCATCAGCAGATACATCTTCTGATATCGCTGTTTCAATGGATATTTTAAAACAAGTCTCTGAAACATATCGTAAGATTAGAAATACATTTAAATTTATTTTGGCTAATACAACTGACTTTGATCCAAATGAAAATGCAATTGCATTTGATGAATTGGCATCAGCAGATAAGTATATGTTAATTAAATTAAATACATTTTCAAAAGAGGTTTTGGATGATTATGCTGAATATGATTTCTTAGCAATTTACAAAAAAGTGATTACATTTATTTCAAATGACTTATCAGCATTCTATTTAGATATTGCAAAAGATATCGTTTATATTGAAGCTGAAGATAGTTTTGAAAGACGCTCAATGCAAACTGTTCTATACCAGATTGTAACAACAATGGCTAAGTTATTAACACCTATCTTGCCACATACAACTGAAGAAGTTTGGGACTATTTGAAAGAACCAGAAGAATATGTTCAATTAAGTGAAATGCCAGAAGTTGCCCATTTTGATGGTGAAATTAAAATTGTTGAAAATTGGCAAGCATTCATGAAAATTCGTTCATATGTCTTAAAGGCTTTGGAAGATGCGCGTGATGCAAAATTAATTGGGAAATCATTTGAAGCAAAAGTTATTTTATATGTGAATGATTCTGATAAAGAATTACTTAACGTACTTGATACGGATATCCGTCAACAATTGATTGTTTCTGATTTAGAAATTTTATCTATTGATGATGTTCCAGAAGATGCAACTAATTTTGATAACTTAGCTGTTAAAGTTGAAGTAGCTAACGGTGAAGTTTGTCAAAGATGTCGTATGGTTAAGACTGATGTTGGGGAGGATACTGCGTTACCAACGCTCTGTCATCGTTGTGCAACGATTGTTGAACAAGGTTATCCAGAGGCAGTTACAGAAGGTTTTGAAAATTAAATATTTCAAAAAAGGAATAACGTAGAGTTATTCCTTTTTTTGAGTCAAATTGATTACAATCCTAAAAATATAGCGTAATATGTAAGGTATACAATTATAGTGAGAGCAGGTGTTCAATGTGGAATTAGTAAAAGTACATGGATCAGAAAACGATTTTTTTCTTTTAGATCAAACTAAATTAGAGACAGCATTATCAGATGAAAAATTAAAGAATTTAGCAATTCAAATGTGTGATCGAGAATCTGGATTACACGGTGGCTCAGATGGCATTTTAGTCGTTGATAAATCAAGTCATAATGGTGTTCTAGGTCAAATGAGAGTCATCAATGCTGATGGTACAGAGGCTAGTATGTGTGGAAACGGTTTAAGAACTGTTGGGCGCTATTTAGAAACTAAATTTGGACAAACAGAATTTAAAGTTGAGACAATGCATGCTGATTTAGATGTTAAGAAAGCACCAAATCTTCAGGCAGGCGTTGCAGCTTACAATGTCGAAATTTCACCTGTTAGTTTTGAGTCACAAACGTTACCAATGTTTTTACAAAGACAAACATTGGTAGATGAAATTATTCCTGAATTTTCACAAACGTTAAAGTTTTCAGCTGTCTCGGTACCAAATCCGCATTTAATTACTTTTGTTGATCATACAACGTTACAAGGACCGGAACTTGAAAGAATTGCAACTTATTTAAACGGTGAAAATCCGTATTTTCCAGATGGTGTTAACGTTAGTTTTGTTGAAAAATTAGATAATAAATCAATTTTTGTTAGAACTTATGAACGCGGAGTTGGGTTTACTAATGCGTGTGGAACAGCAATGTCTGCTTCAAGTTTAATGTTTGTTCTGTTAAGTGAAGGTAAAGTGCCATTTGGAACTGAAATTAATGTAAAAAATCCTGGTGGTATGGTTAAAACTGTTGTGCATCAAGATGAGAGTGGCAATTACTGGATGTCTCTAATTGGTAATGCAACTAATGTTGCGAATATAACAATTGAGTTAGCTGATGCTCTGAATGGTGATTTTTCTAAGGCCAAATGGATATCAACTAATGAACAGGATGCTTATTTAAAGTTTATATTAAGTATTATGTAATTTTATGGGGGTAAAAGACATAAATGACTGTCTTTTATCCTTTTTTTAATTTAAAATAAAGGGAAACGCTTGAGGAAATTTAATGAAAAAATGGATCATTGGAATTTGTTTAATGCTGATAATAATTGGCTTTGTTATTTTTGGCATTAGTTATTATTTATTTGAATATGCGGAGACACCAACCAATAAGGAATTTATTAATTCAGAACCTAAAAGTGCTGAGTTAAAGAAAGAATACACTTGGTTAAAACAAGTTAAAAAATTAAATTGGCAGATCAAATCTGAAGATAATTTAAAGCTTAAAGCAATTTATGTTCCTGCAGAAAGTAAAACTAATAAAACAATATTTGTTGCTCATGGATTTATGGGAAAGAAAGAAGAAATGGTCCGCTTTATTCATTTTTATCATGACAAAGGCTATAATGTTCTTGCACCAGATGCAAGAGCACATGGCCAAAGTCAAGGTGATTATATTGGTTATGGTTGGTTAGAGAGAAAAGATAATTTACAGTGGCTTGATAAAGTAATTAAATATAAAGGTACAGATTCAAAAATTACTCTATTCGGTGTTAGTATGGGTGGCGCAACGGTTATGATGTTGAGTGGAGAGAAAAAATTGCCTTCACAAGTTAAGGCAATTATTGAAGACTGTGGCTATACAAGTGTGGCTGATGAGTTAACTTATCAGTTGAAACAGATGTATAAGTTACCTAAAATCCCTATTATCCCTATTGCTAGTCTGATATCAAAAGTTAAAGCAGGTTACTCATTTTATGAAGCAAGTTCAATTAAGCAATTAAATCATAATAAGTTACCTGTGTTATTTATTCATGGTAGTGACGATAAATTTGTTCCGACTGAGATGATTTATCAAAATTATGCTGCGACAAGAGGACCTAAAGAAATTTTCATTGCACATGGTGCTAAACATGCTACGTCATTTACAAAAGATAAAGTTGAGTATGAAAAGAAAGTAACTCATTTTTTAAAACAATATTTTAACTAGGAAAAGTAAAATAACGAGGTTAATTAAATGAATTTAGAAGAAAAAGTTTTATCAGAAGAATTAATATTCAAAGGACATGTTATAGAAGTTGTTAATGAGACGGTTAAACTACCAAATGGTGAACAATCAAATAGAGAAATCGTACATCATCATGGTGCTGTAGGTATATTAGCAATAACGGATGAAGAAAAAATTGTTCTAGTTAACCAGTGGAGAGCACCTATTAGGAAGACATCATTAGAAATTCCGGCCGGTAAAATTGATGGCGATGATCATAATTTAATCGAGACTGCAACACGTGAACTGAATGAAGAAACACGCTATGAAGCTAAACATTTAGCTGAAATATATGGGTTTCATTCAGCATTAGGATTTGCGGACGAATATTTAACGCTATTCTATGCGACTGGATTAGAAAATGTAGATAACGAGTTACCTCAGGATATTGATGAATTTTTAAATGTAGTCGAATTGACGTTTAATGAGGTTCAAGCTAAAATTAAATCTGGTGAAATAACTGATGTTAAAACTATTTTAGCGGTTAATCATTGGGAAATTGAACGATTAAAAGGTGAATTACATGGATGATGAAAAAAAGTTATCGAGAAGTGAATATCAGAGATTACAAGAATTAAAGAATGATCCTGAATTTCGACAAAAAGAACGTCAACGAGTTGAAAAGGAATACCAAGATGAACATCCAACAAGAAGCTCATCTTCAGAACAACCAGAAAAAACAAATAAAAAAAGTAAATTAAACCAATTTTTGAATTGGACAATTGTATTTTTAGTTATTGCAATTGTAATTGTATTTTTAGCTTTATTCTTATTACCTTAGATATTAATAAAAAATGGAGGGTAACAACATGATTTACGGTATTTTATGTGCAATGGAGGAAGAAATTCTTTCGCTTAGAAGTCATCTAGAGAATAGAAAAGACAAAGAAATTGGCGGGATTTCATTTTATACAGGCCAAATTAATGGAAAAGAAGTTGTTTTGGTTAGATCTGGTATTGGTAAGGTACAAGCAGGGATGACAACAGCCCTTTTAATTGCAGAATTTGGAGTAACAGCCGTTATTAATTCTGGTTCAGCTGGTGGTATTGGTAATGGACTTAAAATTGGAGATGTGGTCTTAGCCACAGAAGTTGCCTATCATGATGTTGATGCAACAGCTTTTGGATATGAAATTGGTCAATTACCCCAACAACCAACTAAATACTTGGCAGATACAAATTTAAACGATGCAATTAAAAAAGCGGCTCAAGAAAATGATTTAAGTATAAAACCAGGACTAATTGTATCTGGTGATCAATTTATAGCAAGTCAAGCTCAGACAGATGTCATACTTAATCATTTTCCTGATGCTCTTTGTAGTGAAATGGAAAGTGCCGCAGTTGGTCAGGCAGCACACCAATTTGGTATTCCATTCACTATTGTTAGAGCGATGTCAGATGTTGGCGATGAAGAAGCTGGACAAACATTTGATGATTTTATTATTGAAGCTGGTCAAAAATCAGCACGAATGATTCTATCATTATTAAGCTAAATTAAAAGGAGATAAACTAAATTAATGTCAGGAATATACTTAGATAACGCAGCAACCACACCAATGGCAAATGAAGTCGTTGAAGTGATGACAGATATGATGAAGAGCACCTTCGGGAATGCCTCAAGTACACATCAATTTGGACGTTCAGCACGAATGGTGCTTGATGATAGTCGACAAATTATTGCAAATAGTATTCATGCAAAAGAATCAGAAATCATCTTTACAAGTGGTGGTACTGAGAGTGATAATATGGCTATTATGCAAACAGCTATTCAGAGAAAAACATTAGGTAAGCATTTAATCACAACAGCAGTAGAGCACCAGGCTATTTTAAAAACAATGAAATATTTAGAATCAATTGGATTTGAAGTTACTTATTTACCAGTTAATGAAGATGGTGTTATCAATATAGTCGATTTTAAAGAGGCTTTAAGAGATGATACAATTCTTGTTTCAATCATGATGGGTAACAATGAGACGGGAAGTCATATGCCAATTCATGAAGTTGGTGAGATTTTAAAGGATCATCAAGCTTGGTTCCATACGGATGCTGTTCAAGCTTATGGACTACTGGATATAGATGTTAATGAGGATCATATAGATATGTTATCAACATCAGCCCATAAATTGAATGGGCCTAAATTTTTAGGCTTTCTCTATAGAAGAGAATCTATATTTTTCCCTCCCTTTATTAAAGGTGGGGAGCAAGAAGACAAGAGACGAGCAGGGACAGAAAACATACCAGCAATTGCAGGTTTTGCTAAAGCTGTTTCTTTAATCTCAGATGATGAAAAACAAGTACGACAATTAAAGTATCAAGGCTTCAAAAAGCAAATTATAGCGGGATTAGATGATAACCATATTGATTTTGAAATTAATGGGACACTCTCAGATGATAACTTACAACATGTCTTTAATATTTGGATAAAAGGTATTCAAACTGAAGTATTACAGACCCGGTTAGATTTGGCAGGTATTGCTGTTTCTGGTGGCTCTGCATGTACTGCTGGTAATCTCGAACCTTCACATGTATTAATGGCTATGTACGGTGAAAAGAGTCCGAGAGTCACAGAATCTATTCGATTGAGTTTTGGAAAAGATAATACAGCTGAAGAGATAGATACTTTTATAGTACAATTAGTTAGAATAGTTGGTAGATTGAAAAAATAGGGGGAATTTAATAATGGCATTTGAAAAAAGTATTCAACTTTTAGGAGATACAGTAACTTATGAATTGAGTTCTGATGTAAAAAAATATACGTTAAGAGATTTAGGATTTGCAGAAACTAAAGCAGGTAATTTTCAATTGGAGAGATCTTTAGATCCTAATTCACCTTTCAATAAGGGCATTAAAGTTAAAGTTATCGTTGATAAGTCATTAACTGGATTTAAAATGTCAACGACGACTGCTAATGGACTTAAAGCAGTTAATATATTTCATGGTGAAGATAAAAAAGCTGAAACTGAACAATTTGATTATGTGATTGGTCAATTAATTGATAGGGATGTTTTGAAAAAGGTATTGTCAAAATGACAATACCTTTTTTATTATTATTAATAGTATTTTATAAGGGTATATTAACTATGAAGTATTATAAGGATGTTTTTGTATGTACGTTTTTAGATTGAAAAGGTATAATAAAGCGTATTCACTATATTCAATAGGAGATGAAATAATGGATTTATATTTGATGAAAGCAGAATCATTATATAAAATATTGATTAAAAAATTTGAAGTATCTTTTGAAGGGTCTAAGGTAGAATTCTCGTTAGATGATTTGTATAGTTTGGGATTGAAATTAAGAAGTAAGAAGTTAATTTCAGATATTGATTTTGAAAAACTTAGAATAGTTGCAATTACTCATGACATAAATAAGTTAGAAGAAATACACCAATATTTTGATGTATTTAAGAAAGATAAAAATATAACAGAATCTGCTCTGGCACAGATGTTAAAAAAATTATCATTTGAAGCAAAAGATTCTGTAATTGATGCAAGTGATTTTAGTGCTTTTAATGAATATATGCACGTAGAACGAGAAATACAACATAGGTTAGAGAAGATAATTCTTAATAAAATACAGAGAGAAAAAAGTTCTTTAACTTTTATTGTAGGAAATGTAGGAGATGGAAAATCGCATCTATTATCTTACATGAATAATCAATATTTTGATATTTTTAAAAAAAATAAAGTATATATACATAATGATGCAACGGAAAGCATTAATCCTAATTTATCATCTATTGATTCGTTAATGGATATTCTCACAAAGAATAAGAATGAAATTGAAGGTTATAAACATGTTATTATTGCTATTAATTTAGGGGTAGTTAAGAGATTACTTCATAAAATAAAGTCAGATTCGACATTAAGTGAAATTACAATTGCATTGAGTAATATAGAAAAAAATAATCAGGAAAATATAGAAGATAAAAAAGTATCAGTGATTTCATTTTTTAATAATGCAAACTTTGAAATTGATGAGACGGGTGTGAACAGCTTATATTATGATCAAATTTTTAAAAAAATATGTTTAAAAGAAGAAAATAATCCATTTTATAATGCTTACAGAAATGATTTAGAAAATGGCTATGATAAAGTTGAACATATTAATTATGAGCTGTTCTTAAATAAGAAAGTCCAAGAAGCAATTAAATATTTATTGATAAGAATTCAAGTTTCTAATGGTATAATCATCTCCACTCGAGATGTATTGAACTTTATTCACGATATTATTATACCAGCAAAGGAAATTAAAAGTAATTACACATCATATTTACCTTATTTATTATTTGAAAGCCAAAATAAGTCTGAGATATTAAAAGCTATTTATTTTCTTGATCCATCACGAAATTCAAATAAAAAAATTGATGAATTTAATGTTGAGGTATACAACTATGATGATGAGTATGTTGATAAAATTGAAGATAAAATTGAAGATAATGAAAGAGCAATTCAAAAAGTTATAGAATCTGTTGGTAAATTAGATACGGATAGACATAAAATTCGAGTTAACACATTTCTTAGAGTTCAATTTTTATTAGATTATCAAAATGAGTTATTTGATAATGAAAATTATTTTTCTTTTCTAAGTATTCTTTCAAAAAATGTAAGACAAATTAAAGAGTTGGCAAAATTGATACAAAGCAATGTATTACGGTGGAACGGTCAAACTGTAAAAGGATTCGCGTTTATAAATAATTTGAGTTTAAAAACTAGAGTTGCAGTGCCATTAAGATTAAACTATGTAGATTTTGAAATTAACAAGTTTGAAATTAATATGTGTTTTAAAGATACAAGTAATGAAGCTGAATATTTTGTTAAAATAGATTTTGAAGATTATGTGCTATTGACAAAAATTCATAATGGATATGTTATTTCTAATATTGAACGGTCAGAGGCAATGAATTTTAACAATTTTGTATTTAACATATTACTGAATACTAATAACAATGAAACTGTTATTGTTGGTAATATAAATGATGGATATCTATATAAAATAGAGAATAATGGGATTGATTATGAAGTATCAGAGGTGAAAATATAATGTCTATTGAATTAGAAAATTTAAAAAAACATTTGGAAATGGATAAAGGAAAGATAAAAAATAATCATCATAAATCAGGACAATTATTACCGTTTATGACCCGTGAGCCAGAGAGAGCAAAATTTGAAAATGGATTTGCACCAATTATAGGTAATTTAGCAAGGATTAGCATTAACAAAGGTGAGATATCAAAGGATACTAAATCCTTTGATAAGGATATAAGTGATGATTTTGATTTATCTAAAATAGGTAATAAAGATAAATTTTTAAAATTATTTTCTAATTCGGCACTTGATGAAATTTATATTCCCAAGTTGCTGGCGTATAAAAAGTCGAACGAAAAAAAAAGTTCAAGTGGAGAATTAAAGATTGCAGCATTTTTAAATTATACACTTGAGCTAGAGAAAAATAATATGTGGATTGAATTTATAAATAAAAAAGATGAGCACAATCTTTATGAAAAAATTATTATAGAAAATTTACATGAACTAACTAATAATAATATAAAAAAAGAAAAATTTGTTTCAATTGGTGACCAAAGTATATTCTTAGATTATTTTAATCATGATTTGAACAATTTTATGAAAAATACAACATTTTTTATGAAAAATATTGATACATTTTTTAGCTACTATTATTTTTTCATAATTAGTCAAATAATAATGAATATTGGAACCTTCGATGAGTTTAATAAAAAAAATATTTTTTTTGCACTTGATACGGAAAAAATATCAGGTTCAAGACCAACAAATGATAGAGGTTATGCTCAAGTTAAAGAAAACGCAACTGATTTGTTAGTTAACGTTGATTTATTAGATTATTTAAATTTATTAGTTCCTAGTGAAAAATTTTATAGTTTATTTCAGTTAACAGATATAAATTTTGAATATTCAATAGAACTTAGAAATAATTTAAGTGAATTTTTAAATGAGTTTTTGGAGGATGATATAAGCATGTCATCTGAAAATAATATAAAGGATAATATAAAACTTTTAAAATTAAAATTAACAAAAAATTTATCCGACGAAACTAAATCTAGATTTTCTAAATCTTTTGAAGCAATAGCAGTAAAATATTTTGTAAAAAGACGTGGTAGACTTGGAAATGTTTTAAACATGACTGATGATACTGTATTGGTGATTACAGCGGGTATAGTTGGTTCAGAAAAAATGCTTGTTAAAGATGTTATTACCGAAATGAGTAATAGAGGAATTTCATTAGATAATATTTCTAAAAGAAAATTAGTAGAAACATATGAAAAAATGAATATTCTTGAAAAATTAAGCGATAGCGGGGATGCACAATATGTCAAACCAATATTATAAATTTTTAATCGAACGGTTATTTAAATGGTTTAAAACCCAAAATATTAGTGCTGGTAGCAGGTATTATTTGAATTTAGATCAAAATAATGAAGTTGTTAGATTCTATAATGCATTTGAAATGAATGATATTATTTCTACTGAAGATTTTGTAATTGATCAAAAGGACGTGCAGTTCCATGGTAAAGTGGTAAATATAAATGGTGTTAACATATTATTTGTTGCAGCAACAGATAAAATGAACTCAGATTTTTTAGTAACACTTAGAAATAGGGTTAGTTTACAATCTGACATATGGAGAAATACGGCACTTTTTATCGTGTGTACTGAAATTCTTGACAGTATATCGGGTGGAGCCATGAATGTTAGTCACGGAAATGGGCCTTTTTCTGTTGATAAAATTAAACACGATTTAAAAAGTGAAATAGAAAAGTCCGGGTTATCGGACGCTAACCAAGTAGTATTAGAAGAGTTTAAAAAGAATATAATTTTGGAAGATTCAATGAACTTAACATTATTAGATTTTGCCAGTATTTTTTCAATTTTAGAAAAATCAGAGATTACTCCGGATGACTATAAAAATATGGGTTATTTTTATGATACACAAATACAAACGTATGATGCTGATAATATTAAAAAAAGATTAAGAGAAAATAAGCAAGATTTTCAAAAGATTGGTGGTTGGCAAGAATATAATACTGTTGAAGATAAAATAGTTAACTACACGCAAGCAGATTTAGAATCAATGAGTATGTTGAAAGAAAAGGATATTTGGATGGATGTCGATTTTTCAAAAATAAAAAGAGGAAAAGAAAAATTAAAAGAATTAAGAAAAGATACAATTATTTATCAATCAGATAAAATAAATAAAGTTAATCCTGATTTAATTATATATGACCGAAGTAGAGAAAATGGTGAAAATAAAAATTCTGTTAAGTACAAAAACAGATTTATTTTAATATTTAAAAATAATATTAATCATGAAAATAATCAATTGATAATAAAACTTCCTTTTGATGATTCTGTGAAGGCATCAAGAATTAATAAAAGTAAGAGCCATATAATTGATGGGAAATCTGCTGAATTTACTGCAGATGGTAATAATTTAAAAATTATTGTAAACGACTTCAATGTGATGGATATATATGGAATTAAGACCTCATATGAACATTCAAAGGCACAGAAATATACATTTCAAATAATTTATTTACCATTTTCTCAAGACATATTTAATAATATATTATCGAGTTATCGTGTAAAAATAACTAAATCTAAGATGGAGATTCAGTTAGAATACGAAAAAAATTATATAATTGGTGGTACAGATTTTATTGATGAGGTTGATTATGATCAGATTAAATATAATGTAATTCCTATTTCAGATGAAGTGGGTGTAAATATTAATTTTGAAAATATTGATTCAGATGAAAGTGAGAATGAATTTAAGCTAGTTAATGAAGGCATTGAAATACCATTTTCAATTTTAGATAATAGTCAGAAGCCGGTTCCCAGAAGTGGTTTGTTTATAGAAAAAAATAGGCGTAAGGCTAATGAAAGTTTAATTTTTGATGGGGCTAAAATAATTAATGGTACAGAAAAATATTATGTCTTTAGTGAAAATAAGAAGTTGTTGAATTATGAAGTAGATATTATTAAACAACAAATATTGTATGCAAAAATAGATGATTCAATTGTCACTAGTATTGAAGTTCAGATACCTGAACAAATAAGAATAGACTATATTCTTATTTGTAAGCTATTAAAAGAAAGAAATACTATTTTAAGTTTAAGTTATTTTGATCAAGAATTATTGAAAGCTCTTAATAAATATTGTGATGATTTTGATGAAGTAATTAATCAAATCTCCGAAGAAAGACTTACATTGGAATTAAAAGATTTATATAAAATGGGTACAGTAGAAATCGATGGGGAAATAGCTTATACACCTTTACATCCAGTATTGATTAAATATCAACTAGAGTTATTAAAAAGGACAGAATTTCAATCTATACCTGAAAATTTTATTCGAACGTTAAATCCAAGTGGATTAGTTCCATATATATCAAAAAATGGGGGACTATTAAAATCAAATTTTGATGATAGTTCGCCTAGATGGTTATTCTTTAATGAATTTAAAAAATCAAAAATATCAGCGATTTCTAGAAATATTATTACTTCTAGAATGTTAGATTTTTATAAGCATTTTCATTATCTTTTTGAAGTAAGTTCTGATTATGCATTAAATGCTTCAATGCATAATATTAACGATGATAAAACAATATTAAAGAGTACGATTGATTTTATGTTAAAACAGCTTCAAAATACTAAACAAGGGTTTAAATTAGAAAATATGCATCCTGTTAATTTATATATAAATAACGATAAAAAAATTCTTAATCCAATATATGACCAATTTAATCAAATTATAACGGCAGCTGATTTTGAAAATTTATTTTCTGAAAAATTTATGGGAGATAAAATTAATGATTATGCTAATGAAGACGTAATTAAAGTATTAAAATCGCGGATTAATATTTATCATAATTTTGTTAGACAACCATATAGTCATGTTTCATTTTATAAGATGGATGTCGAGAGTAATGCCAATAGTTTTAAATCAGATAAGCTGGAAATGAATTATACTTTAGGCGGTCTAATAAGTGGTAAAAAATATAGTCTTGATAAAAAAATGTTTATACAAGGATTCGGTGTAAATATGGATTCAAAATATTTACATCGGCCATTGATCAAATTTATGTATGATTGGAATGCATTTAGTGTAGCCAACAATGCGGAAACAAATGTTTATCAAGCAGGAATTACGAATGTAAATAACATTCCAAGTTTTGAAAGTGAAGATGGTCATTTTGATGATATATTAACGAATATTATGGAAAATAGTAATTGGGTAACGTTATTGGATCCAGATATCAGTTTGGATTATTTTTCGGAACGTAATGATTTATATATTATTCATTATACAGATCAAAGTAACACTTCAAATTATGAGTCAATAACTTTTACAAACCAAATTGAACAATATAGTTTAATTATCAATGATAAGATAGAAAGATATGACAAAACTATAATTAAAAATAAAGAAACAAGTTTAAATATTATTAAATCATTTAACATTATTAATGGAGAATGGCTTCTAAAAATTATCGGAGATAAAACGAATCACAATATAGTGAGGGAAAAGTTAAGTATTATTTCGGCGTATAAAGAATTAATGGGTATTTTAGAAACTGAGAATATTATTTGGGTGCCCATATCGCTAGAAGAGATATTAAGAGTTTCTGGAATGGTTGGCATGAGCCAAAAAGAAGGATTATTTACAGCAAAAAATCTAGGAATGACAGGAGCTACAAGTGATGATCTGTTATTCATGGGTGTTGAAGTAGGAGAAAATTTAAAAATTCATTTGTTTCCTGTCGAAGTTAAAGTTGGACAGAACCATTCGGATGTTATATCTAAGGCAACGTTGCAGGCGGTTAATACGGCAGAAACAATAAATGAGGCGCTGAGGGATGAAAATAAATTTAAATCCGAATATTACCGTAATTTTTTTATGACAATATATTTAGCTAATCTAAAAAAAATGTTTAATAACAAGTTAATAAATGCAGAACTATATAAAAAAATTCAAGATAATGATGATAAGTTATTGAATAATGATTTTATAATTTCAAATGAATTAAACGAATATTATGGCAAGGCTTTCATTGTTTCATTTGGTGATAGAAATGATAGTCGGAGAATTCTTAGAAAGGAATTAGGCGGTAAGAATATAACTGAAATTAAACTTCCTGAGGGTGACGCATACATTTATGCAAGTAAGGGATTAAATGAAATCATCTCAGAAATTAAAAGTGGAAAATTGGGATTTCCGGAAGAAAGCCTTTTAAAAAATATTTTGCATGATGATAGTTATCAAGAAACTATCGATACTGATAAAGGAAAAAATATTATTATAAACAAAGAATTAGATACAGAGTCAGCTTATGAATATTGTGAAAATAAGGATAAAAAAAATTTTGAAGATAACAACGAAATTAAATCTATAAATAGTATAAATGAAAGTCAAAGTCAATATTCGAATATAAATGAACTTTCTGATTTTGAAATAGAATATCCTGAAAATACATTTTCTGAAAAAACTAGAATTAAATTAGGCGTTAAAAAAGGTAGTGTTGATGAAGCTTATTGGGAGTATGGAAATCCAGGGCTTTCAAATAGGCACATGATTATTACGGGTAAGTCTGGGCAGGGGAAGACTTACTTTGTTCAAACATTACTGTATGAGTTGGCTAATAAAAATATTAATAGTTTGGTAGTTGATTATACTGATGGATTTTTGGAAAATCAATTGGATAAAAATTTTGTTAGCAAAATGAGACATGATAATAAAATTCAATTTCACTTAGTTAAAGCGGGGGATAAATTACCTATAAATCCATTTAATCTTCAAGAAATAGATTATGGTGGTGGAACCTTTATTACTGAAGATGTAAATGATATGGCAGACCGAGTATCTCAAATGTTAGATAACGTTTTTGAGTTAGGCACTCAGCAAAGGTATTCATTGAAAACTGCAATAAGTGATGGTTATGCAAGAAACGGTAAATCATTTACCTTTTTACATTTAAAAAATATATTAAGTGACGAAGATGAATTCAAGGATGGGTTAAAAATAGTAGGTAGACTAGATATGTTATTGAGTTCAAATCCTTTCACTTATACTAAAGATTCCAAAAACTGGGAGTCATATTTAAATAAAGATGGAACTATTCATATTTTTCAATTAAAAGGATTTCAACATGATATACAAAAAGTTATTACTGAATTTGTACTTTGGGATTTGTTTAATTATCTTCAAAGTATTGGAAATACAGAAGAAAATCCAATTCCAGTGGTACTTGATGAAATACAAAATTTAAATTTTAAAGATAACTCTCCAACTGTTAAAATTTTAAAAGAAGGAAGAAAATTCGGTTGGTCAGGAATTTTTGCAACTCAATCTATATCAGCTATTAAGGGTGATATCAGTAGTGTCTATAATGCATCTGAGCAAGTTAATTTTTTACCATTGGAAGACCAAGTTAAACTTATTGCGAACACGCTATCTTTAGATAAAGACAGTAATCAACAATATCAATATCTTTTATCTAATTTACAAAAAGGCGAAAGTATTATTAAAGGGCCTATGCTTAATGGTACCAATCAAGTGGTATCACGAATAGAATCTATTAAAATAAGTGGATTTGATGATCGTATAAACTAAGTAAAGTAAATTATGACACACTAGGGTTGTATTAGTATATATTATTGGTATAATAGTACTTACTGAAATAGTGCGACCTTCAAATCGTAGATTTTTTCAGAATCTAATTGAAATGATGGTGATAGTATGCCAGATAATAGTAAAACTCGTGTCGTTGTTGGGATGAGTGGTGGCGTCGATTCATCAGTTGTTGCTTATTTATTAAAGCAACAAGGTTATGATGTAGTTGGTGTCTTCATGAAAAACTGGGACGATACGGACGAAATGGGTGTTTGTACTGCAACAGAAGATTACAAAGATGTTGCTAAAGTAGCAAACAAAATTGGAATTCCTTATTATTCCGTTAATTTTGAAAAAGAATATTGGGATCGCGTATTCACATATTTCTTGGATGAATATAAAAAGGGTCGGACACCAAATCCAGATGTGATGTGTAATAAAGAAATTAAGTTTAAAGCATTTTTCGATTATGCTATGGAACTTGATGCTGATTACATCGCAATGGGACATTATGCACAAGTTGAGCAAGATGCTGACGGTATTATGCATATGTTACGTGGGGATGATAGTAACAAAGATCAGACTTATTTCTTGAGTCAATTATCACAAAAACAAATTCAAAAAGTTATGTTCCCAATTGGAAACATTGAAAAACCAGAAGTTAGAAGAATTGCTGAAGAAGCTGGACTTTCAACTGCTAAGAAAAAAGATTCAACAGGTATTTGTTTTATCGGCGAAAGAAACTTTACAAAGTTCCTTGGTGAATATTTACCAGCACAAACGGGTAATATGATGACTGTTGACGGTGTAAAAATGGGCGAGCATTATGGTCTTATGAATTATACAATTGGTCAACGTAAAGGTCTTGGTATTGGTGGTACGGGTGAAGGTAACGATCCTTGGTTCGTTGTAGGTAAAGATTTAGCAACAAATACATTGATTGTTGGACAAGGTTACCATAATGATTTACTTTATGCCGATTATCTTGAAGCATCAGAGTTAAGTTTTATGGCACCAATCGATCGCTTTGGCAATGATTTCCATATCACTGCTAAGTTTAGATACCGTCAAACTGATGTTGGTGTGACGGTTCATTTAAATGATGACCGTACAGAAGCTACAGTTGAATTTGATGCACCAGTACGTGCTATTACACCTGGACAGGCTGTTGTCTTTTACGATGGCGCAGAATGCTTAGGTAGTGGTATCATTGACGCTGCATTTAAAAAGTCAACTGAGGGATCAAAACAATTACAATATGTTTAAATTGAATTTATAATAGTTAAGGCACAAACAAATATTTTGTTTGTGCCTTTTTATATTTGTGGCATAATATAATAGAGATGAAAAAACGAAGGGGTCTTATTGACTGATGACTAATATATATTTTATTCGACATGGCAAAACAGAATGGAATCTTGAGGGACGATACCAAGGTGCGAATGGAGATTCACCCTTACTTGAACAAAGTTACATAGAAATACAACAATTAATCAAAGCACTTAAATCAATAAAATTTGATGCTATTTATTCAAGTCCTATTAAGCGTGCAAAGGACACAGCAAATTTAATTAATACAGGCCTAAACCAAAATTTGGATGTTATTTTGAATGATAACTTAGAAGAATTTCATTTAGGGAAAATGGAAGGCATGAAGTTTACAGATGTGGCTGTTCAGTATCCTGAGGAACTCGATGCCTTCCGTAATCATCCCGATAAATATGATCCTAAAAATATTAATGGCGAAACATTTCAAGCTTTATTAAAGCGGATGGTTCCAACAATTAAAAAAATTGTTGACCAAAATAAAATAGATGCAAATATTATCATTGTTAGTCATGGTGCGGCGCTTGGTGCCTTGATTCACGATTTATTAGGAGTACCGCTGAAAGACTTCCGTAAACAAGGTGGCTTATCGAATACTAGTACGACTATTTTGGAAACACAAAATGGAACCGAATTTAAATTAGTTAAATGGAATGATACTAGTTATTTGGATAGAATACGCGATGAAAGTGATGTCGTTTAAGGAGTAATAATGGGTAAGAGAGAAGAAAAAGAAGCAGAATCAAAACATATTATTCATCAATTAGTTGAAAAGGTTGAAAAAGAA
This sequence comes from Dellaglioa sp. CoH-57-MRSF-20, assembly GCF_056781955.1. The sequence continues at coordinate 43,413 of NZ_JBXAXV010000004.1, read as the reverse complement.
CCTAATAATCAAACGGCTTATTATGAATTAGGTAGTTATTTAACAAAAGTAAAAGACTACCCTCAGGCGGAAGAACTGTATAAAAAAGCTATTGGATATTTTGATGAGAAAAATGAACAAGTTGATTTATTACAATATGGTCTTGGTAACGTGTTTTACGAGGCAGAACTGTATTCTGAAGCAATTCAATCATTTCAAAAAGTAACTAATCAAAAGTTGAAAGAAACAGCTTTTTTAATGTTAGCACAATCATATATGGCTCAAGAGCTGTATCAACAAGCATTAGTATTTGCGATTACGGCTCAAGAAATAAATCCTAAAAATATGGACGCCAACGAATTAATTGGCGATATTTTCTTAGCATTGGGTCAGTTTGAAAATGCTGGTAAATATTATGACTTAGTTCTTAAAATAGATGAAAATAATGCAAAGGCTAATTTTCAACGAGGCTTAGCTAATATGGTTTTAGGAATTGAATTCAATACTTATTTTGATCGTTCAAAAATAGCCAATCAGGCCTATTTTGAGGCACAAAAACAAAGATTAAGTGAAATAGAATCGTTTATAAAATTACGTGATAAATAAAGAGGATGTGAAATAATGGTTGTTCAGAAACTAAATTTATTTAATGATGATCCTCAAAGTGATGAAACACAAGCTTACTTGGTTGGTAAGGTTGCAACCATATTTTTTCAAAGCCAAGATAGTTTTTATAAAGTGATTCTAATTCACAGTATTGAAAGTAATTTGGAATGGCCTGAAGATGAGGTTGTTGTTACTGGTAATTTTGCTGACATTAAAGAGGAATCTACGTACCGCTTCTATGGTCAACAAGTTGAGCATCCCAAATATGGGAAACAATTTCAAACGAGTAATTATCAAAATGAAACACCTACTTCAAAAATGGGGCTTATTACCTATCTATCTGGCTCAGAATTTAAAGGGATTGGGAAAAAGACTGCGGAATCAATTGTTGAAAAGTTAGGAACGAAAACAATTGATAAAATATTAGCAGATGATACTGTACTTGATTCATTAGAATTATCAAACAAGCAGAAAACAACAATATTAGAGACTGTTCGAGTAAATAATGGGATGGAACAAATTATTATTGGATTAAATGGTTTTGGATTTGGTAGTCAATTAGCCGCAACTATTTATCAAACTTATAAAGAAAAAACCCTTGAAATTATTCAAGAAAATCCATATCAACTAGTAAATGATATTGAAAATATTGGCTTTAAAAAGGCAGATCAAATTGCTGGAGAATTAGGATTTGCAGCTGATTCTTCAGGTCGAATACAAGCAGGTATTTTGCAAAGTATCAATGATTTATGTCAACAAGATGGCGATACCTATGCGACTGCAGAGCCGTTGTTGGAAGCATCTTTACGATTATTAGAGAGTAGTCGAAGAGTCAGAATAAACCCTGAGGCAATCTCAAAAGAACTCATTAATTTAGCTAAATCAGGACTCGTTGTCGGTGATGAACAGCGTATTTATTTAAAAAATCTGTATCATGCAGAATACCAAATTGCTGAACATTTAAAAAGATTACTTTCATCGGGGCAAGAAAAAGGTAAGTTAGCAGAAAAAGATATTGATAAAGCAATTCGTAAGATTGAAAAAAAACTTGATATGAATTATGGTGAGTCACAGATTAATGCCATTAGGGCGGCTATGAATTCACAGATATTTTTATTAACAGGTGGCCCAGGAACGGGTAAAACAACCGTTATTAATGGTATCGTGGAGTTATTTGCGGAATTAAATGACTTTTCGCTCGATCTTAGTAGTTATGGAGAAGGACAAACATTTCCTATTCTTTTAGCTGCACCTACTGGGCGAGCAGCAAAAAGAATGACTGAAACGACTGGATTACCTGCCAGTACAATCCATAGACTCTTAGGACTAACTGGAAGAGAATCGAATAATGATGTTGAAACGAAAGATTTAGAAGGTGGCTTATTAATTATCGATGAAATGTCGATGGTTGATACGTATTTATTGAATACATTAATGAATGCAATACCTACAGATATGAAAGTCATTTTTGTAGGTGATAAAGATCAATTGCCTTCTGTTGGTCCTGGGCAAACATTTTATGATTTATTGAAAAGTGACTATCTTGAGCGAAAAGAATTAACGGATATCTATCGTCAAGGTGATGGGTCATCAATAATTTCACTCGCACATTCAATAAAAAAAGGTGAATTACCTGCTGATTTTACACAGAATCAAAAGGATCGTTCATTTTTCGCGAGTCGTGAATTTCAAGTTGAATCAATTATTAAACAGGTTGTTGAACGAGCTAAGAATAAAGGGTTCACTTCAAGTGATATTCAAGTTCTGGCACCAATGTATCGAGGTGCGGCGGGAATTAATCGTTTAAATGAAATGTTACAAAATATTATGAATCCACTTGAAAATAGTAGACAAAAAGAAGTACTTTTTAGAGATCAAAAATTTAGAATTGGTGACAAGGTGTTACATCTTGTTAATAGTCCTGAAAATAATGTTTTTAATGGAGATATAGGTAAGATTGTAGGAATTACATTGGCCAAAGATAGCGAAGATAAGGTAGACGAACTAGTTATTGCTTTTGATCAAACAGAAGTGACTTACAGGCGAAATGAATGGCAAAAAATAACTTTGGCATATTGCACATCTATTCATAAGTCTCAAGGTAGTGAGTTTAAAATGGTTATTTTGCCAATGGTTTCGCAGTATAAGCGAATGCTTAAACGTAATTTACTGTATACCGCAATTACCCGTGCTAGCCAGTTATTGATTTTGCTTGGCGAAGAAAAATCATTTGAAGAATGTGTTGAGAATGAATCAGCCAATAGAAAAACAACGTTATTATTACGAATTGAACAGATTTTTGATGGTGATATTAAAAAAGTTGATGATTCGATTAAAGAGAGCCAACTAGCTAAAAAATCTATTAAAATAGCTCCGCCTGTTCCAACTTTAATTGAAAAATTTATTTTAACTAACGACAATATTATGGATGGTTCAATTGATCCAATGATTGGAATGGAGAATAGCCGACCATAGAAAAAGCCTATATATCTCAATTAAATGAGATATATAGGCTTTTTAGTTAATCCAAAATGGGTATGATAAGACGCTATACTCAATTTCAAAGAAACGGGTTCCTAGGTCTTCACCATCCATTTGACCGTACTCTAAAGAGTCAACGGAAAGTTTAATTTTATCTGATGTAAAATGGTGAACACCTTTTTGGTTAATATGTTTACCAGATTTCAGTAAAATGGCTAGATAGATTAATTTTAGTGCACTAGGTTTTTCAATGATAATTAAGTCTAAATTATTTTTTGTCGGATCTGCCATTGGTAAAATTGGAACACCGCCACCAAAGTAGGGATGATTTGATGTTGTTACAAGAAAGGCATTTTGATAAAATTCTTGATGGCCATTCACCCGGACAGTTATGGGAAATGCAGCTTGTCTTGATAAAGTTCCTAATAGGGCGCTTAAGTAAGTAAGCGATCCTAGATGAAGTTTATTCAATAGTTTCTTTGAACTTGATTGATTTGCGATACTTACTATTTGCGCATCGAAACCTACGCCAACATTATTTATAAAGTATTTTTTTTCATGCCGTGATAATTCGTGCATGACACCTAAGTTTAATAGTTTAGGTGAAGTTGTGTTTAATACTTGTTCAAGAGCTACAAGTGGAGATTTGGGGATACCGACACCTCGAGCAAAATCATTTCCTGATCCTGCAGGAATATAGGCAATTGGGATATCAAATGTGTTCGCATTTTTAACACCATTGATACATTCATTTAAAGTACCGTCGCCGCCAATAACTAGTATAATTTGATTATTGTCTGTTTCGATGGGGTGATAATGTCTGGCGTAATTTTCCGTTAGAAGGGAAGCATGACCAATATAGTCTGTCAGATGGGCCTTAAAATAGACATTTTGAGAAATTAATTTTTTTTCAATAGATTGCCAAATTTGTTTAGCACGACCACTTCCAGCAGACTCATTAACGATAATGAAATATTGATTCATGAACTTCCCTCCTTAATTAATACTAATAATTATAACTAAAATTTAAAAGGATTTAAAGATAAATTTTGATTATATAAAAATAGCTCAATATTCTAATTAGAATATTGAGCTATTTTTGTTAAACGATAACTAACATTGGTAAAATCATTGGTTTACGTTCAGTTTGTTCATATAAGAATTTTTGTAAGTCATCAACGATTGCATCATTAATCATGGCTTCTGTAATTTTATCATTTTTTAATAAGCGACTCATGACACGGAATAAGCGACGACGACCTTGATTAATTAATTCTCCTGATTCGCGCATATAGACAAATCCACGAGATAATAAATCTGGTCCTGCTTGAATTTCATGTTTTTTCATGTCAATCGTTGCAACGACAACAACAAGGCCTTCTTCAGAAAGGACTTGTCGATCATTTAGGACAGCGCTACCGATATCACCAATTCCTGAACCATCGACATAAATATCATCAGCTTCAAAATGACCAGCAATTCGAGCAGAATCACTAGTTAGAGCTAAGACATCACCATTTTCCATAATAAAGCTATTCTCTCTTGGAACGCCAATTTGTTCAGCTAATCCAGTATGAATTTTAAGCATTCTATATTCACCATGGACAGGGACGAAATACTTAGGTTTCATCAAACTGAGCATTAATTTTTGTTCTTCTTGGCCACCATGACCAGAAGTATGAATATTATTTACTTTACCATGGACAACAGTTGCTCCAGCTTCTGAAAGTTCATTAATAACGTGGTTTACACTGATTGTGTTACCAGGAATTGGAGAACTTGAGAAAACAACAGTATCACCAGGTTGAATAGAAACCTGACGATGAGTCCCATTAGCGATACGGCTAAGAGCTGCCATTGGTTCACCTTGTGATCCCGTACATAAAATTAAAATTTCATTTGCGGGTAATGAATTAATATCACGTGCATCAATTAAGGCATCATCTGGAATATTTAAGTATCCTAATTCACGTCCGTTAACAATTGCTGCCTCCATACTACGTCCAAAGACAGCGATTTTACGGCCTTTGGCAACAGCAGCTTCAGCAGCTTGTTGTACTCGGGAAATATTTGAAGCAAAAGTAGCAAAGATAATGCGGCCTTCACCTTTTTCAAAAATTCGTCGAATTGATTTACCAACGAATCTTTCTGATTTTGTAAAATTAGGAATTTCTGCATTTGTACTATCAGATAGTAGACAAAGTACACCATCAGCACCAAGTTGAGCCATTCTTTGAAGGTTGGGCGGCTGATTAGTAACAGGTGTTAGATCAAATTTGTAGTCCCCAGTGACTACAATGTTACCAGATGGCGTTTTGATTGCGACACCTAAAGTATCAGGAATTGAATGAGTTGTTCTAAAGAACGACACACTCGTTTTTCTGAATTTAAGAACAGTATCTTCTTCAATTTCATGCATTTCTGTTGTGGCAAGTAACCCGTGTTCTTCTAATTTTCCTTTGATTAATGCTGAAGCCAATGGTCCAGCATAAATTGGGACATTAATTTGTTTTAATAAATAGGGAATACCACCAATATGATCTTCATGACCATGGGTGATAACTAATGCTTTAATTTTTTGTTGATTGGCAACTAAGTATTGAAAATCAGGAATAACGTAATCAATTCCTAATAACTCATCTTCCGGAAACTTGATTCCTGCATCGACGACGATAATTTCATCTTGAAACTGGATGCCGTACATATTTTTACCAATTTCACCTAATCCGCCGACTGCAAAAACACCAGTCTCGTTATTTTTAACATTTATCTTTTTCATTCAGAAAACTCCGTCATTTTAAATGTAGGGTTTTCCTTTTCATATGCTAAAGCTTTATCTGATAATGTTTCAATGAATTCAATGTTATGTGTTGTTTGGTGACCAACAATACTTTGAGCTTCAATTTCAGAACTTGCTTCAAGGAAAAGTGATTTTGTTTCTTCTCTTTGTGGATTTCTATCTTGTGTTTCTTGATAATAAACTTTAAAAATCATTTGTAAAACTCCTTTAAATTAAATTGATATCATTTTGGTTAAAATGATTTGAAATGGAAATTAGAAACCGAACTGGGGGTTGTCTGCACAACATATAATTTATATTTTATCATATATTATTATTTAAGTATAGAATAGACCGATTTGAATAGACTTATAAAGGATAAAATTTAACAGACATGTTATAATTATGAAAAGTTATCGTATAAGGAAGAGTGGTGTTTTATAAATGTGGTTGGTAGTTAAAATAGTGACTGTAGTGGTTTTAATGATCATCATAATTTTAAATTATAACCGTCTGAAAAGAAATAGACAGATTACTATTCTTAAAAATAAAAGCAAACTTATTACAGATAATGCGGTTGAATTTGCTTTAAATAGACTACATGGTAATGAATATGGTATTAATTCTGAAATACTAAGGGTTACAGAAATTGTTTCAAAGGTTTGGGGTAAGAGGGTCATGGTATTTGAGTATCAATTTCAGATGAAGTCTCCTTCAGAAGAGAATATCGGGAAAATAAGAAACATTTTTTTCAATTTATTTGAAGAATTTGAAATGATGAACCTGGTTAAAAAAAGTGTCGAAGCAAAATCGGCATTTGAAGTAACAGATCTTTGGTATTTAGACGGTATTTTACATTTAGAGGTAGCACATTTGGTTAATGTTGAGACAATTATGTATACTAAAGATTTAAAAAAGGTATAGTTCAAACAGTATGTTTAAAGTGAAATAAAAAGAGTTTCTTCAATAAATTAATTATTGGAGAAACTCTTTAGTTATTTATTCAAGCATAATAGCATCGTTCGGTATAGCAAATGGTTTGTCAGTATTAATATGATCAAAGAATAATATACCATTTAAATGATCAATTTCATGTTGGACTACAATTGCTTCATAATTTTTCAAGCGGATTTTATGTTGTGTACCTTCGATATCAAAGTAACGAAGTGTAATCCGATCAGCTCTTGGCACATATCCAGGGACATCTCTATCAACTGATAAGCAACCTTCACCTTCTGAAAGTGCAGCAACTTGAACTGACTGACTTAAAATAGTAGGATTAATTAACACTTGTTTAAGTGTGGGCTCTTCACCTTCTGGGCCAGGGATTAAGACAGCAGTCATTCGTTTAGAAATTGCTAATTGCGGAGCTGCTAAGCCAACACCTGCGCGTAGATGATATTTTTCAGCTATTTCTTCATTTTGACTATTCTCTAAAAATTCCATTAAATCATGTGCGAGTTGTTTATCATCATCTGAAAGCGGAAAAGTCATTTCGCTTGAACGATTTCGTAAAATTGGATTACCTTCACGAATGATATTTTTCATTGTTATTTTAATCAAAATAGTACCTCCAAATTAATATTCTACGGTACATTGTAGCATAAAATAATCATATCTGTAGGCCATTTGAAAATTAATAGTTATGTTTCATTTCTTTTAGTTTTTAATGGATTGCTGTAAAATGAAACATAGTAATTACTTTCAAGTATATTGAAAGTATTAGTTGAAAATTAATTCAATAATTAAATAAAGTAAAAATAAAGGGAGTTTAACACACTAAATTATGAATAATAAAATTGATTACCCATTAGAAGCACATTGGACTACTGAAGAAATTATCTCTGTCAGTGAATTCTATAAAGCAATAGAATTAGCAAATTCTACAGGTATTGATCGAGAAGAATTGCTTTATAATTATCGTGAGTTTAAAAAAATTGTTCCTTCCAAAATGGAGGAAAAACAAATAGGCAGATCGTACGAAGATGAATCAGGTTTTAGTATTTATCGTACAATGAAATTTGCAAGAGAGAGTACAAGGGACGTTATTAAAATTAACCAATAGGGAGGTTATGATTTGAATATTGATGAGGTTAATTATCAGGTTAAAAGTTGGCTGACAGAGGCACGTGAAAATATTATTCATGCATTTGGAAATCCATTGTCTGTTGAAACAAAAAGTAGTCGAGTTGATCTTGTAACTAATATGGATAAACAGACTGAAAAATTTTTAGTAAACAAAATTCGTACCTTTGATCCGAAAGCCAAAATTTTAGGTGAAGAAGGTTTTGGGGATGATGTAACAAATTTAGATGGTACTGTTTGGATTGTTGATCCAATTGATGGCACAATGAATTTTGTCAAACAGAAAGATCATTTCGCGATTATGATTGGTATTTATGAAAACGGTATTGGAAAATTGGGATTCATTATGGATGTAATGAATAATGTTTTATATTCTGGTGGGCCAGATAGGGGCGTCTTTGCCAACGATAAAAAACTTGAAAAGCCTGAAAATATAGCACTTAAGGATGGCTTGCTAGGTTGTAGCTCACCTATGTTAATGATGGACTATAAGCATTTACAATCAATTGTTCAACATAGTTCAGGTGCTAGGGTTTATGGAAGTGCCGGTATTGAGTTTGTTCACATATTACGTGGACAAGAAATTGGTTATGTTTCTCACTTAAAACCATGGGATTTTGCAGCCGGTAAAATATTGGCGGAAACTCTTGGTATCACCGTGAAAACAATTGACGGGTTAGAGCTCGATATGTTACAATCAGCAGATGTATTAATAGCAACGGAAAACGCACAAGAGGACATTTTAAAACTACTAAATAGTTTTTAGTAGAATCGCGTTGTGGCTGTGACTAACAAGTCGCAGTTTTTTTATGCGATTTATTTATGAAAAAGTATGAAAACTTTTAGTAAGTGTGTTAATTGTCTGCTATAATAGTGAACTGTAGTTATTATTCGTAAAAATATTAAGGCTCCAACGAAAGGAAGAACAAACTTGAAAACAAGAGATGACATTCGTAACATTGCGATTATCGCCCATGTCGATCACGGTAAGACGACATTAGTTAATGAATTATTAAAACAATCAGATACATTGGATGGCCATTCAGAAATTAGTGACCGTGCCATGGATACAAATGATATTGAAAAAGAACGTGGTATTACAATTTTATCAAAAAATACTGCTGTTAGAGTTGGCGACAAACAAATTAACATTTTAGATACACCTGGACATGCCGATTTCGGTGGTGAAGTAGAACGTATCATGAAAATGGTTGATGGTGTTTTACTTGTCGTTGATGCTTTTGAAGGAACAATGCCTCAAACACGTTTTGTTTTGAAAAAAGCTTTAGAACAACAATTAGTACCAATCGTTGTTATTAACAAAATTGATCGTATGGGTGCTCGTCCACAAGAAGTTGTTGATGAAGTTCTTGATTTGTTTATTGAATTAGGTGCTGATGAAGCACAACTTGATTTCCCTGTTATTTATGCTAGTGCATACAATGGTACATCAAGTATGGATCCAGATATCGAAACTCAAAAACATTCTATGGATGACGTTTTTGAAACAATTATAAATACAATTCCTGCACCAGTTGATAACAGTGACGAACCATTACAATTCCAAGTTTCAATGTTGGATTATAATGAATATGTTGGTCGTGTTGGTATTGGTCGTGTGTTCCGTGGAAAAATTGCTGTTGGTGATCAAGTTTCTGTTATTAAACTTGACGGCTCAGTTCAAAACTTCCGTGTTTCAAAACTTTTTGGTTTCTTCGGTTTAGATCGTGTTGAAATTAATGAAGCTAAAGCCGGTGATTTAATTGCAGTTTCAGGGATGGATGACATCTTCGTTGGTGAAACTGTAACACCAAGTGATCATCAAGAAGCATTACCATTAATGCGTATTGATCCACCTACACTACAAATGACATTCAGAACGAATGATTCACCATTTGTTGGACAAGATGGTAAAAACATTACTGCTCGAAAGATGGAAGATCGTCTTAAATTACAATTGCATACTGATGTTTCATTGAAAATTGAAGATACAGATTCTCCAGATGCTTGGGTTGTTTCAGGTCGTGGAGAATTACATTTATCAATCTTAATTGAAACTTTACGTCGCGAAGACTATGAAATTCAAGTTTCACGTCCAGAAGTTATCTACCGTGAATTCGAAGGCAAGATGCAAGAACCATTTGAAAGCGTCCAAATCGATACACCTGATGAATATTCTGGTGGTGTTATTGATACAATGGCTCAACGTAAGGGTGAAATGATTAACATGGAGACCGGTAATAACGGCCAAACTCGTTTAACTTTCTCAGCTCCTACTCGTGGTTTAATTGGATATGATTCACAATTCCTTTCAATGACTCGTGGATACGGTATCTTAAATCATACTTTCTCTGAATACAAACCAGTTATCCGTAACTGGGAACCTGGTCGTCGTAATGGCGCATTAGTTTCTATTAATTCAGGAAAAGCTACAACATATTCAATTATGAGTATTGAAGAACGTGGAACAATTTATGTAACACCTACTACTGATATTTATGAAGGAATGGTTGTTGGACAAAGTAGCCGTGAACGTGATATTTCTGTAAATATTACTAAAGGAAAAGCTATGAGTAATGTTCGTTCTTCTAATAAAGATCAAACAGCCTCAATCAAGAAACCAACTATTCTTACTCTTGAAGAATCATTGGAATTCTTGAACACGGATGAATTATTAGAAATCACACCAAATAATTTACGCTTACGTAAACGTATCTTAGATACAAATATGCGTGAAAAAGCTCAAAAACAACATAAAACAGATTCAAAAAAAGGTTAATTTAAAAAGAGTTGAAAATGATTAAGTTCATTTTCAACTCTTTTTTTTAATCATGATAAATAGTAATATGGTATACTATTAGGAGTCACGAGAGAATAAAATCGATGAAAAACAACATTTCTAAAGAAAATGTGATGGTCACTTTGCAAGAAAATGTAGATAAAATAAATAAATTTATCTGGAAACAGCGAAATACATTTTACTAGCTTGGTTATGTTACATTTTAAGAAGTAGTTGATACTTAATTGTTCGTTTTTCTCGTGAAGTAGATTTTGTGTTGGAGTGTGCTCTGTTTGAAGAAAAAACTGAAAAGAAGCAGATAAAGAATCTTGAAGTAACTTCGAATAGACACTTTAGTACTAAATTTGAAAAAATGAAGAAATAAGTTGGATTAAAAATGCAAATTTTAAAAAGAATAACACAAAAATTACAATATCTTGATTATTTTATTTTTATACCGTATATCATATTATCCGGAATTGGTGTGGTCATGGTTTATTCTGCTAGTTCATATAAGGTTCAAATGGCGGGTGGCGATCCAACGACATATTTAAAAAAACAATTGCTTTTTGCCATTTTAGGATTGCTAGTTGCTTTCCTTATATATTCAATGAAGGTTAATTTTTTTAAAAGTTCTGGATTTATAATATTATTTGGTGCAGTGTCCATTCTGCTACTTTTATACGTAGTACTTAGCGGTAAAACAGTTAATGGTGCAGCAGGATGGATTAACTTTGGCTCTTTTAACATTCAGCCCGCAGAAATCAGCAAGATTTTTTTAGTCTTGTTTATGGCGCAACAAGTTGCATTCCGTGAAAATAAAGAATTAAGTTATGAGGGTAGAAATAAACGTCGTTTTATCTATGCGATTGCAGTAGCCTTACCACTCATTTTAATTTTGGTTGAACCAGATGTGGGTGGGTTTATTATTAATTTTAGTGCAGTATTAATCATTATTTTGGCTAGTGGGTATTCAATTGGAATAACTTCTTTAATTTCTGTTGGTGGCATGGGTACTTTAATGATATTATTATCAAAATTAAAATCTGTTTCTCCAGATTCTGGTGGTCCATTAGCATATATGGCTAAAAGATTTAGTGGATTCAATGATCCGTTTAAATATCAGCAATCAACTGGACAACAGCTGGTAAATTCATATTATGCATTAAGTAATGGTGGTATTTTTGGTGCAGGACTAGGAAATAGCATCCAAAAACGAGGCTATCTACCAGAACCGTATACTGATTTTATATTAGCAATTACAGGTGAAGAACTTGGATTATTGATGGTATTTTTTATTTTAATATTACTTTTCAGTATGATTGGACGAATTATCTTTATTGGTTCTAAAAGTAAAGAAACTTTCCATTCACTTTGTTGTTATGGAATTGCGACGTTTATGACAGTGCAGACTGTATTTAATGTTGGTGGTATATCAGGTGTTTTACCAATAACAGGTGTAACATTTCCATTTCTTAGTTATGGCGGATCAAGTATGCTTATCTTGAGTTTCTGTGTAGGCTTAGTTTTAAATATATCAGCTTTAAGAAAAAAGGAATTACTAAATAATAAATAAAAAGGGGGTCATAATCAAATGCTTGACGAAGAAAATGGGACTAAGTTAGTTATACAAAAAAGACAAGGTGTCATTGTGTTTTTATACCATATGAAGCAAATTAAGCAGTTGAAACGATTCGGTATTATTCAATATATTTCAAAAAAAATGAAATATGTTGTCATTTATATGAATCAAGAAGACCTACCCGAGACGATTAAGAAAATTCAAAATTTAAAATTTGTTAAAAAGACAGAAGTATCGCATCGCCCTGATATTGATATGGACTTTGGGTCTCGAATGGGTGAAAAAGCATTTAAATTAACAGATGAAGATCAAGAAAAATTTAAAAATAAAAGTGAGTAAAGTATATGAGAATAATTTCAGGTGAATATGGCGGAAGAAAATTAAAAGCAGTTCCGGGTATGGCAACAAGACCTACAACGGATAAAGTTAAGGAATCAGTGTTTAATATTATTGGTCCTTATTTTGATGGCGGTAAATCGTTAGATTTATTTGCAGGTAGCGGAGGGTTAAGTATCGAAGCTGTTTCTAGAGGAATCTCGCATGCTTTTCTAATTGATAGACAGTATCAAGCAATTAAAACAATTAATGATAATATTGCTATCACAAAGGAAGAAGATAAGTTTACGGTCTATAAGCAAGATGCCGATAAAGCAATTGGACTATTAAAAGGTAAAGAAACATTTGATCTTGTTTTTTTAGACCCACCTTATAAGACCCAAGAAATAATTGATACGATAAAAAAAATAGATAGCAGCGAGTTGTTAAATAATCAAGCTTTAATTATTTGTGAAACAGATCAATATGCTAACTTACCTGATGATATTTCTGGATTCAGGCTATTTAGGAGACAAAATTATGGAATTACACAGGTAACGATTTATCAAAAGGAGAACTAAAATGAATGCAGTTTTTCCGGGAAGTTTCGATCCATTAACTAATGGACACTTAGATATTATTGTTCGATCAAGCCAAATTTTTGATAAAGTTATTGTCGCAGTTATGACTAATACTAAAAAGAAGTCATTGTTTACAGCTGATGAAAAGGTAGATTTGATTAGTGAAGCTACCTTTTCATTAGCAAATGTAGAAGTAGTTAGTGTTGAATCAGATTTAACGATTAACTTAATGCACCAATTAGATGCTAAAATAATTATTCGTAGTGTTAGAAATAATAGGGATTTTGAATATGAAAAAGATATTGCATTGATGAACAAAGAGTTAGATGAAACAGTGGAAACTGTATTGATGCTTGCTAATCCTAAATACGCACATATTTCCTCAAGTTTAATGAAAGAAATATTTAAATTTGATGGAGATATTTCAAATATGGTACCTAATCATATAAAAGTAGCTATGATTAAAAAATGTCATGAAGTAATTAGTAAGGAAGATTAACTTAAATAAAATGAATCATCATTAAAATACGTGATAATGATTTAAGGAAAAAAACGAATTTCATTTTAAATGAAATTCGTTTTTTTGCGTATTTAAATATAAGAGGGAGGTGGATAAGATGGATCAAATAAAAAAAATTTGAATTGAATATCGAAAAATTATCATTATTTGTGTGGTATCTGTAATAGCATTGACCATTTTTTCAATAGTTACACAACATAAAAGTAGCAAAACAGATGATATGTTAGTTAATAGTATTACTAGTACGTCGTCTAGCTCGGAAAAAAATATATCAAGCCATTTAGAAACCTCAAATGGTGGGAAAATCGTTGTGGATATCAAAGGAAATATAAAAAAACCAGGTATATACACAATGAAAACAGGAATGAGAATTAGTCAGGTAATCGATTTAGCTGAGGGATTTTTATCTAACGCTGATCAGAAACAGATTAATTTAGCTCAAAAAGTAACAGATGAGATGGTTATATATGTTCCGGCAAAAGGGGAAGTAAAAGAAAATAAAGTAGCAGCTACTACTGCCCAAGGATCTTCTGTTATGGATGCAGGGTCTACTACAGGAACTCAGGATAAATCGAATGATGAATCAACGGTTAATTTAAACACCGCAACGAAAGAACAACTGCAAGGGTTGACTGGAATTGGACCAAAAAAAGCAGAACAAATTTTACAATATAGAGAAGAACATCAATCGTTTAAAACTACGGATGAATTAAAAGAAGTTGGCGGCATCGGTGATAAAACATATGAAAGTCTAAAGGACTCATTAGCGGTCTAACTTTTTTTAAAGATTTATTTTTGATATACTATAAAAAAATGAAAGAAGGAAATACCTAAATGCCTGATAATAGAATTCCTTGGGATCAATATTTTATGACGCAAGCTGCATTACTATCATTAAGAAGTACATGTGAAAGATTATCTGTTGGTGCGATACTTGTTAGAGATAAACGGATTATTGCAGGCGGATATAACGGCGCTGTTTCAGGGGATGTACATTGTATAGATGAAGGTTGCTACCTTGTAGACGGACATTGTGTACGAACGATTCATGCAGAAATGAATGCAGTTTTACAGTGTGCAAAGTTTGGCTCAGCGACAGATAATTCAGAAATTTATGTGACAGATTTTCCTTGTTTACAGTGTACAAAAATGCTACTTCAATCCGGCGTGAAAAAAATATATTATTTACGTAATTATCATAATGATGATTATGCCATATCACTATTAGAAAGAAATAATGTTATTTTTGAGCAAGTAAAAGTTGATAAAAATTATATTGAAGAAATTGTTCTGAATAAAATATTTTCAGAATAAAATCAGTTGAAGCAGTTGATCTATTTTTTGCGACGTTAGTTATTGGAATAACAAGTTTATATGTTGTAAATTACAATCCTATTTGGATTATTTTCGCTATCGTTATTTTTATACGAATTATTACGTTAAAACGTTCGATAACTTTTTATATTTGTTGTGTCTGTATTTTAATTTTTGGTATTTATTTTTACAGTAATGCGAAGGAAAGCCAGAAGCAAGTTGTAGTTGAAAAAGAGGTACAAAATGTTAATGTGAAAATTTACCCTGATGATTATTCAATCAATGGTGATTTGGTTAGTTTTGATGGACAAATAATTTCTAATTCACAAAAAATTCGAGGATTTTATAACTGTAAGTCACAAAATGAACTCAATAAGATTAAACATAATAAACACACTAAAATTATAAACGTTGATGCTAAGCTACAAAAAATTAAATCAGCGACAAATGAAAACGAGTTTGATTATCAAAGTTTTATGCGAACTAAATCAATTTACAATAGTATGACTATTATAAAAGTTAATAATAGTGAAAAAAATGTCATGAATTTATCGCTTGAATCCGTGATAAGTAAGTTACATGAATTACGAGCAGAATTAAAAAGTTATTTTAATTCTTTATCCAATCCGTTAGATAAATTTTTGAATGCTTTGGTAATTGGTGATAAGACTCAGGAATTCAATCAGGATTTAGCCTCTATAAGACAATTAGGATTAATTCATTTATTCTGTTTATCGGGTTTACATGTATATTATTTTGTGATGTTAATAAGAACGTTAGGAAATAGACTATTAATCCCACGTGAGACAGTAGCCAAAGGATTACTTTTTTTACTTCCATGCTATTTAGTTATTGCAGGGGAATCTAGTAGTTTACGACGTGCAATTTTTATGTGTATGGTTCAACTTATTTGTGAACTAATTGATAAACCTGTCCAAGGGATTACGGTTTGGTGTTTCGCTTTGTTAATAGGATTGGTGATTGAACCACAAGTACTGTTCACATTTGGCGGTCAGTTGAGCTATCTAATGTCATTACTACTAATCTTTATGGAGAATAAAGGTACTTTTGAATCAGGTATTTGGCTAAACTTATTTAGTTTGCCATTTATTTTTTTCAACGTTTATCAGTGGAATGTTCTATCAATTGTACTTAGTATTTTTATTATTCCTATTTTTGAATTCTTAATCCTACCAATTGTAATTTTTGGAGGAATGGTTGGGATTCATTTTAAGGTTGTTATGGATGGGATAAATACTGTATTAAAAACGTTTATTTATTTTTTTGATGAACTAGCACGTTTACCATTAACGATAACGTTTGGTAAACCCAGTTTAAATATGTGCATGCTATTTTTCATGTGCACCTTAACATGTTTTTTACATCCTTCGTGTATTAAAAGATGGGCAATATTAGTTAGTTTCTATGTTATGGTATTTCTATGGATCCATTTTCCAATTCGGCAAGAAGTCGTTTTTTTTGACATTGGTCAAGGGGATTCAACATTGATAAGAAAGCCGTTTAATAGGCAAATTACATTAGTAGATACAGGCGGTAAAGTTCATTTTAAGATGGATAGCTGGCGAACTAGAAAGGAGTATCAAACTTCTGGTGAAAAAATTATTACTAATTATTTATTAAGCAAAGGAATCAGTCATATAGACTATTTATATTTGACGCATCAAGATGCAGATCATATAGGTAATTTTCCGTCTATATTAACCAAAATAGACGTCGATAGAATGATTGTTCCATCTGGAATGGAACAACTGCCACAATTCATTAAAAAAATAGAATCTACTCGACCGCCTAAAATGGTGATACCTATGACAGATAATAGTAAAAAACAGGATGCTGAATTGATGATTCTACATCCTTTTAATCAAGGTATAGGAAAAAACGAAGATTCTCTTGTTTTATTTGGAACAATCGGGAAATATAGCTATCTTATTACTGGCGATTTGGACCGAGCTGGTGAAAAAAAGGTTATTCAAAAATATCCCAATTTACAAATATCAATTCTTAAAACAGGTCATCATGGCAGTAAAACTGCGACTGATCCAATATTTATTGATCAAATAAAACCGAAGTTAGCGGTGATTTCTGCTGGTAAGAATAATAGATATGGCCACCCACATCAAGAAACATTAGATACTTTGAAAAAATATCGAATACCGTTTGTTAGTACAGCAGAGCATGGTATGATAAGAATCAGCAAGTTTCAAAATTATAAAGAAAAATTAGAAGTTTTTAACAATGAAAAGAGCTGATAAATATGAATTCACAGGCAATAATTTCAACGTTATCTCTTGAAAATGTGAAGCCAGTAAATCTTGTCTTAGGTAATGAGACTTATTTAATGGAAGATGTAAAAAAAGCATTTACTGAGTTGATACCTGAAGAAGAGAGAACGATGAATTTAGGTAAATATGATATGGAGGAGGTTCCGTTGGCTAAAGCATTAGATGATGCGATGTCTGTTCCTTTTTTTGGTGATAAGCGCTTAATTTTTATTCAAAATCCTTTTTTTCTAACGTCAGACACTAAAAAAAGAAAAATTGAACACGATATTGATGGTCTTTTATCTTATTTAGCTCATCCGGAACCAACAAGTATTGTAGTTATATTTGCGCCTTATAAAGAATTAGATGGTCGTAAAAAGATTAGTAAGATGCTTAAAAAATTTAGTCTAGTTATTGATAATCAACCGTTAAATGAGCGTGCAACGCGACAGTTTATAGCCCAAGAGATGGCTAACAAATCATTTGAAATAGATGAAAACGCTTTGGAATTATTTCTAGAAAGAACCAATACAGAATTATCAACAATCATGAATGAATTGCCAAAGTTATTTTTGTATAATTTTGAAACCCACCGAATTACATTATCATCTGTTGAAAATTTAGTTTCTAAAACTTTAGAACAAAATATATTTGATTTAGTAGATGTTGTTATTTCAAATAATATTGAAAAATCAGTAACGTTGTATCATGATTTAATTTTACAAAATGAAGAGCCAATTAAGATAAATGCAATATTATTGGGACAATTTAGATTATTATTACAAGTGAAAATTTTGCAAGATAAAGGTTACTCACAAGGAGATTTAGCTAGTGTTTTAAAAGTGCATCCTTATCGAATTAAGTTGGCACTTCAAAAGATAAAGAAATTTAATAGAAGTGATTTGAGGAAAATTTATTTAGCGTTAATTGATTTAGAAAAAGCAATGAAGACGACACAACAAGATCAAGAAGGATTATTCTCATTATTTATGCTTCAAATTAATCGTATAGATGTATAAAATAAAAAATACCCAGTAGATTATTAATCTACTGGGTATTTTTCTGAAAACTTATTTAGCGTAACGAGCAGCCATACGAGACTTATCACGAGCAGCTTTGTTTTCTTTGATCAAACCTTTAGAATGTGCTTTGTCGATTGCAGTAATAGCAGCTTTGTATAAAGCATCTACATTATCGGCACCAGCAGTCTTAGCTTGTTCAAACTTCTTTACAGCAGTACGCATTGTGCTTAATTGAGCAGCATTTTTAACGTTTGCTTTTTCATTCGTTTTTACACGTTTAATTGCAGATTGAATAATTGGCATTTAAGTCACCTCCACTTATCATGATCACCTTATTGGTTCTCAACAAATATTTCAACAACCATTATTATACCTAACCAAATTAGTTAATGCAATGAAAACTTGTAAAGGATTTTTACTTGATAGTAATAATTAGATAAGAGAAGTTATAAAAAACTTGCAATATACTCTAAATTTTAGTAAGGTTAGATTTGTTCCAAGTAACCTTTAACTTAGTTTGTTGACGTCTCACCGACGACTTACTCGGTTTTAGGCATTTAGATTCAGAAAGGTGGGAAACACTAATGGCAATTACAAATGAAAAGAAAACAGAAATTATGAACGAATATGCTCGTCAAGAAGGCGATACAGGTTCTGCTGAAGTACAAATCGCTGTACTTACTGCAGATATCGTTGAATTGAATGCACATATCGGCGTTCATAAAAAAGATTTCGCTTCACAACGTGGTTTGATGAAGAAAATCGGACATCGTCGTAACCTTTTAGCATATTTACGTAACAAAGATATTCAACGTTACCGTGAATTGATCCAACGCTTAGGTCTTCGTCGTTAAAACTAAAAGCAAAACTCTTAATAAGAGTTTTGCTTTTTTTATTTTTAAAATTTAAGATATGTCTACTATAAGTGAGTTAAATGTAAAACGTTCATAAATTTTATGGTATAATTGAGATTCAAATAAAGAAAAAGAAGGTTTTTTTCAATGGACGGATATAGAGTTGCGGTTGTCGGTGCTACAGGCGCTGTTGGAACACGAATGATTCAAATGCTAGAAGAAACAAGTTTACCCATCAATAGTATTAAATATTTGGCATCTAAACGTTCTGCAGGACAAGTATTAAAATTTAAAGGTCAGGATGTTATCGTAGAAGAAACAACATCTGATTCTTTTGAGAATGTTGATTTGGCTCTATTTTCTGCTGGCGGTAGTGTATCTAAAAAGTTTGCACCTGAAGCAATTAAACGTGGTGCAGTTGTTGTAGACAACACTAGTGCGTTTAGAATGGATCCTGATGTCCCACTAGTAGTTCCTGAAGTTAATGAACAGGCACTTTATGAACACAAAGGACTAATTGCTAACCCAAATTGTTCAACTATCCAAATGGTAGTTGCACTAGAACCAATTCGTAAAAATTACGGTTTAAAGAAGGTTGTTGTTACAACAATGCAAGCTGTTAGTGGTGCTGGAAACTTAGCTATTCAAGAATTAAAAGATGAAACACAAGCTTATCTTGATGGCGAAGAGATGGAAGCAAAGATTTTACCAGCTTCTGGTGATAAAAAGCATTATCCAATTGCATTTAATCCACTACCACAAATTGATGTTTTTGAAGACACAGGTTATACACATGAAGAATGGAAAATGATTCATGAAACGAAGAAAATAATGTCTAATCAAGATATTCAAGTTACTGCAACATGTGTACGTGTACCAGTTGTTGTTAGCCATTCGGAATCTGTTTGGTTTGAAGTTGAAAGTCATGATGCTTCTGTTAAACAAATTCAAAATATTCTTGCAGATGCACCCGGTGTGGTTTTACAAGATAATCCGGAACAACAGATATATCCACAAGCAATTAATGCCACTGGTAAGAAAGATACATTTGTTGGTCGTGTTAGAGCTGATTTAGAACAGGATAATGCCTTCCAATTATGGGTCGTTTCGGATAATTTGTTAAAAGGTGCTGCATGGAATTCAGTTCAAATTGCTGAAAAATTGCATGAATTAGATTTATTAAGAGTTCCAAAGTAAAAAGAAAGGAGTGAATTAAGCGAATGTTTGAAAATGTAGATATAATGACAGCTATGGTCACACCATTTAATGATCAGAATCAAGTGGATGAAGATCGCTTAATTAAATTAATTGAACATTTAATTTTAACAGGTTCAAAAGGTATCCTGGTTAATGGTACTACGGGCGAATCGCCTACGTTGAATCATTCTGAAAAATTAAATTTGATTAAAAAAACAGTGGCAATAGTTAATGGTAGAGTTCCAATTATGGCTGGTACAGGATCAAATAATACTATGGAGACAATTGATTTTACCAATGAGGTAGCCGCTATTACTGGTGTGGACGCAGCTTTAGTTGTTGTGCCATACTATAATAAGCCTAATCAAAAAGGTATGATTGCTCATTTTGAAGCAGTTGCAAATGCTTCGAAATTGCCTATTTTCATTTATAATATTCCGGGTCGTACAGGCGTAACTATGACTGTTGAAACAATTGTTAAGTTATCTAATAATAATCATATTATTGGTATTAAAGATTGTACAGGTAGTGAAAATTTAAGTCGTATTGTTGAACAAACGCCAGATGATTTCTTGGTGTATACTGGTGAAGATACGGATAGTTTGACTGCAAAAATCTTAGGAGCAAGTGGTGTTATTTCTGTTGCAAGCCATATATTTGGTATTGAAATGACTAAAATGTATCAAGCTGTACAAGATGGAAATATTAAGCTTGCAGGAGATATTCAAAGAGAGTTGACGCCAAAAATGGCTGCACTTTTTTCTCTTCCATCTCCTGGACCAGCTAAAGCAGCTTTAAATTACAAGGGTATCTTAGTAGGTGGGTGTCGTTTACCAATAGAGGCATTAACTGACAATGAAATAAATCAACTAGTGAAAATACTAAAAATATAAAATATGTAAGAGGTGAAGTAATGAGTAAAGTTAAAATAATTCCACTTGGTGGCGTTCGAGAAAATGGTAAAAATATGTATGTCGTTGAAGTGGATGATGATCTATTTATTTTTGATTCTGGATTAATGTATCCAGAAAATGGCTTATTAGGGATTGATATTGTAATTCCTGATTTTAGTTATTTGAGAGAAAATAAAGAACGAATTGTAGGTGTTTTCTTAACACATGGGCATGCAGATGCAATTGGTGCATTACCATACTTTGTGAGTGAATTTGATGTGCCTGTTTTTGGATCAGAATTAACAATTGCATTAGCAAAAATTAATATTGAAAATGATCCTAAGGCAAGTAAATTTTCTGATTTTCACGTTGTTAATGATCAGACTGAGATTGATTTTGGTAAAACGACAATTTCATTCTTTAAAACGACCCATTCAATTCCTGAATCATTAGGAATCGTTTTAGGTACTGATGAAGGGCAGATTGTTTATACAGGTGATTTTAAGTTCGATCAAGCTGCGGCACCAGTTTACCAAACAGATTTTGGACGTTTAGCTGAGATTGGTAAGAATGGTGTTTTAGCGTTATTAAGTGATTCAGCTAATGCTGAGAACCCATTCCCAACAGTCAATGAAAGTGCAATTGACGAATACATTAATGAAACATTTGAATATCAAAAAGGTCGTATTATTGTTGCCTGTGTGGCATCAAATATATTACGAGTACAACAGATACTAAATGCTGCAAAGGAAAGTCATCGAAAGGTTATATTAACAGGACACGATGTTGAAAAAATCGTTAAAACAGCTATGGATTTGAAGAAATTAGTTCTTCCTGATGAAAATTTAATTGTTCCAATGAGTGATATTAGCAAATATGACGATGATCAACTAATTATATTGGAAACAGGTAAAATGGGTGAACCTTTAAAATCATTACAGCGAATGGCTTTAAATCAACATTCAACTGTTAATATTCATGAAGGAGATCTTGTTTTCATTACGACAACAACGTCAAAAGCTATGGAAACTAATGTGGCAAAGACAAGAGATCTCATTTACCGAGCAGGAGCTGATGTGAAAGCAATTTCTGATGAATTAAATTCTTCAGGTCATGCTGGTCAAAATGATTTACAACTAATGATCAATTTAATGAAACCAAAATACCTGGTTCCAATTCAAGGTGAATATCGATTACTTGCGGCACATGCTGATTTAGCACATACATTAGGAATGCCATATGATCATATCTTTATTACTGGTAAGGGTGATGTTTTAAGTTATTCTGAAGGAAAAATGAATTTAGGATCGCAAGTTGAAGCAGGAAATACCATGATTGATGGTATTGGTGTTGGTGATATTGGAAATATTGTACTGAGAGATCGTAAAATACTTTCTGAAGATGGTATTTTTATTGCAGTCGTCACAATTGATCGTAAAAAGAAAAAAATCATAAACAAGCCTAAAATTACATCAAGAGGATTTGTTTATACAAAAACGAGCCTTGATTTAATTGAAAAGAGTGCTGAAATTGTGTCAGAAACAGTACAAGATAATTTGAACAATAAAGAATTTGATTGGGGACATTTAAAACAAGATGTTCGTGAAAAAATGAGTCATTTCCTATATGAACAAACAAAACGACGTCCAGTTATTTTACCTGTTATTATGGAAATTAATCAGTATCATAGAAAATCAACAAAGTCTAAAGAAGTTAAACCGGCGGAAACAAAAAATAACGAAAAATAATCAAAAAGGGATAACACAAATGTTGTTATCCCTTTTTTTAGAATAAATAGAGGATATTATGGCAGAAATTATTCCGTTTCCCGACCAAGAGAAACAAAATTATCAGTTAGCAAAAAAGGCTGTAAGTGACAAAAATTATCAACTAGCATCACAATTATTCACAAAAAATTATGATGGTCATCGTAGTTTTAAAAATAATAAATTATTGGTTAATTCTCTAGTTTTGGATGCTCAATTTCAAGAAGCGTTAATTATCGCTGACGAATTTTATAGCGATTACTTAAAACGTGGGGATCAATTTGCAGTTTATTTAAATATACTGTTAAAAAACAATAAATTTATTCGAGCTTGGCAATTGGTTAAAGAGCAACCTTTTGCCACATCACTAGTTTTGGATGCTGAAAATGAATGCCGTGAAAAATTCGATAAACAACTTAGACAAAATGAACGTCAATTTGCACACTTAGGTTCAGTGGACTTTTTTGGACAGCAACAAATTGTTCAAAGTGGACTGGTACTACCTAAAAATGAATTCTTAGATGCTTGTCAAAAAATATTTATGGATAAAGACGTACATCCAATTATAAAATCAAGTCTATTGCAAGAGGTACAAAAGATACCTAATAATATTGAAATAATAAACTATTTATGGGTTGATGGAACTCAGAAAAAAATTGACGTAAAAAAATTAGTTGCAAATGAAAATGAACCTGTATTACTGACAATTAATCAATTAACAAAAAATGATGAGGGAACTATTGATGTACAAATGAATAATTCTTTAAATCATATGTTAAATTTAAAATTGGGGATGATTTATCCTTTTGCAAGTGATTTTTTGGGTATTGAGAAAGAATGGATTGAATTAGTAAAAAGTGAGTTAGGTATGGAATCCACTTTTAAAAGGACTGAAAATTTAACGTATATGGTTGAATTAAATGCATTACTTTCGAAAGAATTAACTGAAATTATGAATTAATGATTAGGTAAAGCTAGCCGTTTACAGTAATCTATGATATTCTAATAAAGAATCCAAAATTTCACTTAGATTTAGTTGTATGAGCGTAGATTTAACCAGGTTATTTTAAGACGAGATAAAAAGTTTCAGTATTCTTTAAATAGGTATTTACAAAACTCTAAACAGTCTATATAATATTTTAAGGATTCTTCTTTATTTGATGATAATGTATTTTGTTATTAAATAAAGAAGTAGTATAATAAAAACAAAGAATCATCAGGGTTAGATTTTCTAAAACTGTTTTATTCTTACAAAAACACTAGGAGGCTCTTATTCATGGCAAAAGAACATTACGAACGAACAAAACCCCATGTTAATATTGGTACTATTGGACATGTCGATCATGGGAAGACAACTTTAACAGCTGCAATTAGTAAAGTATTATCAGACAACGGTTTCGGTGAAGCAGCAGATTTCGCTTCAATCGATGCTGCACCTGAAGAACGTGAACGTGGTATTACTATCAATACTGCCCATGTTGAATACGAAACAGCTGCACGTCATTACGCACATATCGATGCTCCAGGACATGCTGATTACGTTAAAAACATGATCACTGGTGCTGCACAAATGGATGGTGCTATCTTAGTTGTAGCCGCAACTGATGGCCCTATGCCTCAAACACGTGAACATATCTTACTTGCTCGCCAAGTTGGTGTTGATTACCTTATCGTGTTCTTAAACAAAACTGATTTGGTTGATGATGAAGAATTATTAGACCTTGTAGAAATGGAAGTTCGTGAATTATTAAGCGAATATGATTTCCCAGGCGATGATATTCCTGTTATCCGTGGTTCAGCTCTTAAAGCCCTTGAAGGCGATCCAGAAGCTGTAAAACAAGTTGAATTATTAATGGATACTGTTGATTCATACATCCCAACACCAGTTCGTCCTACAGACCAACCATTCTTAATGCCAGTTGAAGATGTATTTACAATTACTGGTCGTGGAACTGTTGCTTCAGGTCGTATCGATCGTGGTACAGTTAAAGTCGGAGACGATATTGAAATTGTTGGTTTACATGAAGATGTTCTTAAAACAACAGTTACAGGTATCGAAATGTTCCGTAAAACACTTGACGAAGGTGAAGCCGGCGATAACGTTGGTGCTTTACTCCGTGGTGTTGATCGCGAACAAATCGAACGTGGACAAGTTCTTGCACAACCTGGTTCAATCAAAACTCACAAATTATTCAAAGGCGAAGTTTATATCCTTTCTAAGGAAGAAGGTGGACGTCATACTCCATTCTTCTCAAACTACCGTCCTCAATTCTTCTTCCATACAACTGATGTTACTGGTGTTATTGAATTACCAGAAGGTGTAGAAATGGTTATGCCTGGTGATAACGTTACATTTACAGTATCATTAATCGCCCCAGTTGCTATTGAAAAAGGTCTTAAATTTACTGTTCGTGAAGGTGGCCGTACTGTTGGTGCCGGAGTCGTTTCAGAAATTGATGATTAATTTTTAATTAATTAAAAAAAGAAATTCGGAAAGCTTTTGCTTTTCGAATTTTTTTTTATAACCATTTACAATCTAGTAATGATACGGTAAAATAGACAAGTATATAAATAGTACGAATATAAAATTTTTGTTCTACCGGAGGGAAAACAATGTCAGCAAAATTTGAAAAAACAGGTAAAAACAATGGAGAAATAACATTCGAAATTGAAACTGATAAAATTAAAGAAGGATTGGAAAAAGCTTTCTTAAAAGTTAAGAAAGATTTAACTGTTCCTGGATTCCGTAAAGGAAAAGTTTCACGTCAAGTATTTAACAGAATGTATGGTGAAGAATCATTATACGAAGATGCTTTAAACATTCTATTGCCAGAAGCATACGAAAAGGCACTTGAAGAAGTTAAAGTATCACCCGTTGATCAACCTGATATTAACATTGATAGTTTAGAAAAAGATTCTACATGGGTCCTTAAAGCTAAAGTTACACTTCAACCAGAAGTTGAATTAGGTGACTATAAAGGATTAACTGTTCCTAAACAATCACGTCGAGTAACTAAAAAAGACGTAGAAGATAGTTTAGAAGCAAAACGTCAACAACAAGCTGAACTTGTACTTAAAGAAGACGAAGCAGCTATTTCTGGCGACACTGTTATCATTGATTTTGAAGGTAAAGTTGATGGCGTTGCATTTGATGGTGGAAAATCAGAAAATTATACTCTTGAATTAGGTTCAAATTCATTTATTCCTGGATTTGAAGACCAATTGGTAGGACATAAAGCTGGAGAGGATGTTGACGTAAAAGTTACATTCCCTGAAGATTACCAAGCTGAAGACTTACGTGGTAAAGAAGCAGTATTTGCTGTTAAAGTTCATGAAGTCAAAGGCAAAGAACTTCCAGAAATGGATGATGAATTTGCTAAAGATGTTGATGAAGAAGTTAATACGCTTGAAGAATTACAAGCAAAAACAAAAGATCAAATTAAAGAAACAAAAGAAGCTGCAGCTAAGGAAGCAATTCAAGATGCAGCAATTGAATTAGCAGTTGATAATGCTAAAGTTGATGAAATTCCTAATTCAATGATTGAAGAAGATGTTCATCGCCAAATGGATCAATACCTTGCAAATATGCAACAACAAGGAATTGACACAAAGATGTACTTCCAATTAACAGGAACAAGTGAAGACGATTTACACAAACAATTTGAAGAAGGCGCAGAACGTCGTGTTAAAACAAATCTTGTGTTAGAAGCTATCGTTGCCGCTGAAAAAATTGAACCTTCTGAAGAAGAAGTTTCATCTGAAATATCAAACTTAGCAGAACAATATGGTATGGAAGAAGAAGCAGTTCGTTCTGCTCTTTCAGACGATATGGTAAAACATGATATTGCTATCAAGAAAGTTGTTGACGAGTTAGCTGACTCAGCAGTTGAAGAAGCAAAAATGAAAAAATAAATAATTAATCGGATATTTTGATTAATCATTTTGAATGAATGAGATTGAAGCGAGTTTATTAGCTTCAATCTTTTTTGTTAAATACATTTGAACGTAAATATTCGCGAAATATTGCTTTATTTGGTACTATAGGTATGCATAAAGTAAAAGATGAGAAGAAAAATACGAGGTGGTAAAATGTTCGAAAATACTGAAGAAGGCGGACCCGTAAATTGTTCTTTTTGCGGTAAGTCACAAGATCAAGTAATGAAAATCGTTGCTGGACCTGGTGTTTATATTTGTAATGAATGTGTTGATTTATGTAAGGAAATTATCGACGAGGAATTCAGGGAACAAATGGATTCTGAACCATTACTTGTATTAAAACCACAAGCAATTATGAATAAATTGAATGATTATGTAATTGGGCAAGATCAATCTAAAAAAACGTTGTCAGTTGCGGTTTATAATCATTATAAACGAGTTAATCATATGCTTGAAGTTGACGAAGATAATGACGAAACAGAATTACAAAAAAGTAATATTTGTTTAGTTGGTCCTACGGGATCAGGTAAGACATATTTAGCACAAAGTTTAGCTAAAATTTTAAACGTACCATTTGCTATTGCAGATGCCACTACTTTAACTGAGGCTGGATATGTTGGTGAAGATGTTGAAAATATCCTTTTAAAATTATTGCAAAGTGCAGATTATGATGTTGCAAAAGCTGAAAAAGGAATTATCTACATTGATGAAATCGATAAAATTGCTAAGAAGAGTGAGAATGTTTCAATCACACGTGATGTATCAGGTGAGGGTGTTCAACAGGCACTTTTAAAGATTCTTGAAGGTACTATTGCAAGTGTTCCGCCTCAAGGTGGACGTAAACACCCACAACAAGAATTAATTCAAATAGATACTAAGAATATTTTATTTATTGTTGGTGGGGCATTTGCTGGAATTGAAACAATGGTCAAAAATCGATTAGGCGATAAAACGATTGGTTTCGGTGCTGAATCCAATTCTGAAACTATTGATGAACAAAATAGTGTTATGCAACAAATTATTCCAGAAGATTTATTAAAATTTGGATTAATTCCTGAATTTGTTGGTCGTTTACCAATTATGACAGCTTTAGAAGAATTAAAAGAAGAAGATTTAGTTCGAATTTTAACGGAACCTAAAAATGCATTGGTTAAACAATATACAAAACTTGTTGAATTAGATGGTGTGACGCTTGAATTCGAACCTGAGGCATTGTCACGAGTTGCCGAACTTGCTATTAAGCGAGATACTGGGGCACGAGGTTTGCGATCTATTATTGAAGAAACAATGCGTGATGTTATGTTTGATATTCCAAGCCAAGAAGACATCGAGCGCGTAATTATCACTAAAGCAACAGTTGATCAAACTGATGGTCCTGTAATAATTAAAGGGAGCAAGAAAGCAGCATCTTAAAGTCTTGTTAGAGTATAGTCATTTAAAGACTGTCAAATATAGTGAGTACACTCTAAAAAAAAGACATAGTAATGAATATAAATGTAGTATAATGAATTTAAGGTTAATAATTTTAATAAATAATAAAGGGTGGACGTCATGAATAAAACAATAAAAAAAGCGATTTTGTTCGGATTTTCTGGGGTATTGTTGGGTGGACTTGGGTTATTCAATAAGTCTGTTGAAGCTAAGGCTCCTGCAAATAATATTGGGTACAGTGTTCAAAGTATTCAATCTGATAAACAAGTTAAAGCTAGTTTGAAACAATCATACTTTGATTTGAAATTGGATGCTAAGGAAAAAGAAACGATTTCAGTTAAAATCTTTAATTCATCAGACAAAGCATTAAAAATTCGTAATGCTGTTTATACAGCATCTACAAATGATAATGGTCAGCTTGAATATGCAAAAGAATTAGCAAAAAAGAATATTGATAAATCAATGAAATATCCTTTAGCTTCACTTACTAAGTTAGATTCAGGTAGTGTCGTAACAGTTCCTGCTAAAGGAAGTAAAATCGTTAAGGCTACAATTACTATGCCAAAAGATAGTTTCAACGGTGTTTTGTTAGGTAGCTGGTATTTTGAAAAAGTTGATAATTCAACTAAAGAAACAAGTAATAAAAAAGGGATTTCAATTTCAAATGCATATTCATATGCAATTGGAATTAAAATTTTAGAGAAGAAGACGGTTGAACCAAATATGAATTTATTATCAGTTAAAGCTGGTATGAGAAACTATCGTAAAGGTGTATTCCCTGTATTCCAAAACGATAAAGCCGTAATTATTCCTAAATTAACAATTAAATCTGAAATTATGAAAAAGGGTTCAACAGATGTTTTAGAAAATACAACATTAAAGAACCTATCAATGGCTCCTAATTCAAATTTCAAATTCCCAATGCTTTATGACAAGGGTCAATTAGAAGCTGGAGACTACACATTAAAGGCTGTAGCAACAAGTGGTAAAAACACTTGGAAATTCAATAAAAACTTCACAATTACAAATGATGATGCAAGTAAGTACAACAAAGATGCTATTGGAGATCCACAAAAAGCAACAAATCCGCTATGGTATGTTGCTTTAGGTCTTGGTCTCGCAATCCTAGTGATACTAATCTTTTTCCTTATTAAAAGATATGTTGATAAGAAAAAAGCTGATAAGTAAGTATTTAATATTATTATTTATTTTATTTTTCAGTATGCTCGTGACACTTAAAAGTGTGTCTGCAGACATAACGTATGGGTACAGTACGTTACCTAATACGGTTAACAAATATGTTAAGAAAAATAATTCAGAATTTGCAATTTATTCTGATAGTAATAATAGAGAATCACCTTATTTGCAAATAATCGCAACTGATGGATTGACACCATCATGGCAATTGAAAGGTAGGCTACAATATAAGTCAAACGATATTGTACATGTTGACTTATTTCGGCCAAAGTTACAGTCTGGATTAAAGAATATGCCAAGAACTTATGGTGATCTAATTTCTGGAGATTCAACTAATATAACAGCAAATGCTAAAGATAGTAGTGGGGAATATTTATTTTATTGGCCCAATACTTTAATTCAGATTTTGACAACGCATGTGGTAACATATTCGGAAGTACAAATAATTTGGATTATCCAAACGGCAGCAACAAAATAAAAGCTTTACAACATCGAATTATTTAATTCATGTTGTAAAGCTTTTTGATTCAGATTAAGTTACATTAACACATTTTTATATGGTAAAATGGTTTGAGTATTGAAAGGAAGGTGTTTAATATGGATGTTCATAATGTTGAACTTGTTATGAGTGCCGTTGCACCAGCACAGTATCCAACAGATGGTATTCCTGAGATTGCACTGTCAGGACGTTCTAATGTTGGAAAATCATCATTAATAAATACGTTAATAAATCGTAAAAGTTATGCGAGAACTTCTAGTCAGCCTGGAAAAACGCAAACATTGAACTTTTATAACGTGGAACAAAAATTATTTTTCGTAGATGTTCCAGGATATGGATATGCAAAAGTGTCAAAAACAGAACGTGCAAAGTGGGGACAAATGATTGAAACCTATTTAGCAGAACGTACTTCTTTAAGAGGGGTCATTTCATTAGTTGATGCTCGACATGAGCCAACAAAATTAGATGTTCAAATGGTTGATTTTCTTCACTATTACGATATTCCTGTATTGGTTGTTGCGACAAAGAGCGACAAAATTTCTCGTGGTAAGTGGAATCAACATGAGAGTATCATAAGACGTTCATTGTCTTTGACACCTGAAGATGATTTTGTTTTATTTTCGGCTCAAGACAAATCTGGAAAAGAAGAGATTTGGCAATGGATTGAAAGTCATACAGAACTAGGAGAAAAAAATGGAATTTAATGAATATCAAGAAGCAGCAAATCGCACATTATATGGAACTGAACAAGTTTTAACAAATTGTGCATTAGGTGTTGCGGCTGAAGGTGGACAATTAGTTGATTTAATTAAAGATTATACTTTTAAAGGTCGAGAATTAGATAAAGTGAAATTAACTAAAGAAATGGGAGATGTACTTTGGTATTTATCCCAAATTGCTGAATGGGCCGATATTGAATTTGATGATGTTGCAAGAGATAATATTTTAAAATTAAATAAACGTTACCCAGATGGATTTAAAAAATAAAAAAATTCAGATAAGTTTATAACTTATCTGAATTTTTTTATTTTTTAGGTTTCGATTCTTTAACATCAGAACTAGGCTTCTCTTCCGTTTCTGAAGACTTAAGTTCAACTTTAGCAGGATCTTTAGGGTCAAGTGCAAATTTATCAAATAAACTTTCCAAGTTATCTTGGCGTTGGATTTTTAAGCTCATAATTGTAGCCTCCTTATGTAAATATAGAATAACAGTTTATTAAAATGAATACAAGACAACTGATTAATGCATAAAAAGCGCTTTAAATAACTTTTATATGTATAAAGTCATTTATTATATGTATTTAATTGCATAAAAAATCTTTGTAGCATATAATCGATTTATTCACTAATAAGAGAAATTAAAAAAGAGGAGTAAATTGATGCAAATAAATAAAAAATGGTTTATAGGTATATTAATCGCATTTTTCATGATGTTAGTTGGTAGTAATCAAGTAAGTGCTGCAACTGGTAACTCTTTACAGAATGTTAAGGATAAGGGAACGTTAGTACTTGGAACAAGTCCAGATTATCCACCCTATGAATTTCAAACAACAGTTAATGGCGATGATAAAATCGTTGGATTTGATATTTCAATTGCACAAAAAATTGCTAAAGACATTGGAGTTAAGTTAGTAATTAAGAAAATGGATTTTGACTCATTACTTGTTGGCTTAGAAACTAATAAAATTGATATGGTTATTTCAGGTATGAATCCGTCGGATGATCGTAAAAAAAGTATTGATTTTTCAGATGTTTATTACAATGGAAAACAAATGATGTTGGTTAATAAGACTGATGAAGATAAATATAAGACTTTAAATGATTTTTCTGGGCTATCAGTTGGGGCTCAAACTGGATCGCTTCAATATACAATGAGTAAAGAACAAATAAAAAATGTGAATATTAAAGGGTTGGCTAAAGTAACCGATTTAATTTTAGCGCTTAAAAGTGGTAAGGTAGCGGGTGTTGCCATGGAAGAACCAACTGCTAAAGCATACGCACAAAATGATAGTTCATTAGCAGTTGTTAATCCTGGATTTATCTCAGCGCCTGATGCAAGGGGAGCTGCAGCCGGATTTGCAAAGAATTCCGATACTTTGGTGGCAGCTGTAAATAAGTCTATTAAAGAAATTAAAAAGAAAAATTTAATAAATACGACATATTTACCTGAGGCTAGTAATTATTTAACAAAAAATACATCGGATAACACAATGATTCACTATTGGAAATATTTTGCCAAAGGAATTGGTTATACTTTATTAATAACGGCGGTTTCAGTTATTGTTGGTGTTATATTAGGAACGTTGCTAGCACTCATGCGTTTGGGCAAAAATAAAGTGATTAAAGTAATTGCAGTATCCTACATTGAATTTGTTCGTGGAACGCCTCTAATGATTCAAGTGATGTTTGTGTACTTCGGTATTGGAATGTTAGTAAATATTCCAGCGCTAATTGCAGGTATTATTGCTGTATCGCTTAATTCAGGCGCATATATAGCTGAAGTAATACGATCGGGAATCTCTTCTGTTGATGATGGACAAATGGAAGCAGCAAGAAGTTTGGGGCTTTCACAGAAAGAGACGTATCAGTCTGTTATTATTCCACAAGCACTAAAAAATATTTGGCCAGCTCTGGGAAATGAATTTATAACATTAATAAAAGAAAGTTCAATTGTTTCTATTATTGGTGTGACTGATTTAATTTATCAGATGAAAATGGTTCAATCAGCTACTTATAAAGGTATTGCGCCTATCTTTGTTGCAATGTTAATTTACTTTGTTTTAACATTTAGCTTATCTAAATTATTAAATTACTTTGAAGGGAAGATGAAGCATGTCTAAAATTATTGAAGTTAATAAATTAAGAAAATCCTTTGGAAAAAATGATGTTTTAAAAGATATTTCTGAATCAGTTGATAAAGGACAGGTTATCTGTGTGATTGGACCATCAGGATCTGGTAAAAGTACCTTTTTACGTTGTCTGAATCTACTTGAAGTTCCTACATCAGGGGATATTTTATTCGAAGGTGAAAATTTAACAAGTTTAAATGAAAAAGACTTAAATCAATTGAGAGAAAAAATGGGGATGGTTTTTCAAGGTTTTAATTTGTTTCCAAATATGAATGTAATTGAGAATATAAAATTGGCTCCCATGAAAGTTAAAAATATATCAGATAAAGAGTCAGCTGATATAGCTACCAATTTATTAGAAAAAGTTGGATTAGCAGATAAGGCACTACAATATCCAGATAGTTTATCTGGTGGTCAAAAGCAACGAGTTGCGATTGCCAGAGCATTAGCCATGGATCCAGAAGTACTCTTATTCGATGAGCCAACTTCAGCATTAGATCCTGAAATGGTCGGAGAAGTACTTAAAGTTATGAAAACGTTGGCTAGTGACGGAATGACGATGGTAGTTGTGACACATGAAATGGGTTTTGCTAGAGAAGTAGCAGATCAAATTTGGTTCATGGATCAAGGATATATTCAAGAAAAAGGACGTCCAGAAGATGTTTTTGATCATCCGACGTCAGAACGTGCGCAAGATTTTTTATCAAAGATATTGTAAAAAAATAGATTTCAGATAGACTCCCGTCTATTTGGAATCTATTTTCTTTATTCAAACGCTTGTTCGGGGTATAATTAAAGCATATATTAACGTAAAGAAGGTGCCTCGATTGGCTTCAGAGCATATCGAAAATAAATTAGCATTATTACCAGCATTACCAGGATGCTATATCATGAAAAATTTAAATAGTCAGATTATTTATGTTGGGAAAGCAAAAAATTTAAAAAATCGGGTGCGTTCTTACTTCAAAAGTGCGCATGATGGAAAAACAGCTAAATTGGTTTCTCAAATTGTTGATTTTGAAACAATTATTACATCCACTGATAAAGAAGCATTTCTGTTGGAAATTACTTTAATTCAAAAACATCAGCCGTATTATAATATAAAATTAAAGAAAGGTACTGGATATCCATATATTAAAATTACAAATGAAAAAGACCCAATGATGCAAATCGTTAGTCAGGTTAATAAGGACGGTGGATTTTATTTTGGTCCTTATCCAAATGTTTATGCAGCTCAGGAAACATTGCAGTTTTTACAAAAAGTTTATCCTTTAAGAAGATGCAATGGATTTCAGAAGCGACCATGTTTGTATTATCATATGGGGCAATGTTTAGGCTCTTGTTTTAAAGAAGTTCCGCATGAAAAATATGAGGCTCAAATAAAAAAAATCAAATCATTTTTAAATGGTAATGTGATTGTAGCAAAACAAAAACTAAAAAAAGAAATGAGTAAGGCAGCGGATGAAATGTTATTTGAACGTGCCGCTGAATTACGTGATCAAATTCATTTTATTGAAGTTACTGTTGAAAAACAAAAAATCATTTCAAATGATAATACACCTAGAGATTTGTTTAATTTCTATCTGGATAAAGGTTGGTTGTCAATTCAAGTTTTCTTTATTAGGCAAGCACGATTAATGAAGCGAGAAAAAAGACTTTTTCCAATTGTAACAACGGCTGAAGAAGAAATGGCAACTTTTATCCTTCAGTTTTATAATCGAAAAAATAATGTGTTACCAAAAGAAATATTAGTTCCAGCAGGAATTGATACAGATATCTTATCTGATATCTTACAAGTACCAATTCGGACACCACAACGTGGGCAAAAAAGTGAACTTTTAAAATTAGCTAAAAAAAATGCTCGCTTAGTTCTTGAAGAAAAATTCAGATTACTAGAATTAGATGGGCGCAAAACAACTGGTGCCATGAAAGAAATTACAGACGCTATGGGGATTCCAGAAGGTCATCGAATAGAATCTTTTGATCACTCACATATACAAGGGACTGATCTGGTATCAGCCATGGTTAGTTTTATTGATGGTAAACCTGAGAAGAGCGAATATCGCAAATATAAGTTGAATACAGTTGATCATGCGGATGAAGCAGCAAGTACACGTGAAGTTGTTCGCCGACGTTATACACGTCTTTTGAAGGAAGGTAAGCCTATGCCAGATTTAATTTTAATGGATGGTGCTGAAATACAAATAGAAGCTGCAAAAGACGTTTTAAGTAATGAATTAGATTTAATGATTCCAGTAGCGGGGATGGTTAAAAATAACAAGCATAAAACATCTGATTTAATGTTTGGTGATGCTGATCAAAGACTATCATTGGATCCAAAGAGTGAAGGGTTTTACCTTTTACAAAGGATTCAAGATGAAGTCCATCGATTTGCCATTACCTTTCATCGTCAAGTTCATTCAAAGAACTCACTTAGTTCTCGTTTAGATTCTATCCAGGGTGTTGGGCCAAAAACCAAAACGAAATTGTTAAAAGAATTTGGGTCGATGAAACATATTAAAGACGCTTCAATGGAAGAGTTACAAGGATTAGGTATTTCAAAGACAGTCGCACAAACAATAAAATTATCATTATAAATTTACAAAAGGAGTCCTTAATGACAGAGATTTATGTCATTAAGGACTCCTTTTTATTTTAAAATAAAGAAGAGCTATCAGGTATTATCCTGATAGCTCTTCAAAGTTAAACGAATTATTTCTTATTTTCTTTTGCAACTGGACGCCAGATACCGAGGATAATCCCTGCAACTGCAGCACCAATTAAAACAGAAAGTAAGTAGAACGTTTTATTTGTAGCTAAGGCAATTACCCAAAGACCACCATGAGGTGCAGGAACAGAGACGTTCCAGAATTGACTTAAACCACCACCGATTGCAGCACCAATTACACTTGATGTAATGACGTGTAATGGATCTGCTGCTGCGTAAGGAATAGCACCTTCAGTAATAAATGAAATACCAAGAATGTAGTTTGACAAACCGGCTTTTCTTTCATCTTCAGAAAATTTATTTTTCCAGAATGTTGATGCAATAGCTATTGCAAGTGGAGGAATCATACCACCAACCATAACAGCAGCCATCATTTTACCATCACCAGTAGAAGTGAAGACACCAATTGAGAATGTATAAGCTGCTTTGTTAAATGGACCACCCATATCGATAGCCATCATAGCAGCAAGAATTGTACCGATTAAGACGGCATTGGCTGTTCCCATATGAGTTAAGAAATCTGACAAGACATGATTAATTTGTGCGAAGATAGGATTAACCATAAAGAACATAATCGCGCCGACAATTAATAAGGATAAAATAGGGTAGATTAGGATAGGTTTCATCCCATCTAGTGATTTTGGTAAGTTTTTAAAGAGTTTTTTAAGACCGACAATAACATAACCGGCAATAAAACCAGCTGCTAAACCACCTAAGAAACCAGAAACAGATTCAGTTTTAATAACATTTGCGGCAGCAAAGTTAGCCATGTAACCACCAACAATACCAGGCATAAGGGCAGGACGATCACCAATACTCATAGCAATAAAACCGGCTAAGATAGGTACTAAGAAAGCAAATGCATAATTACCAATTCCATTTAAGAAGATAAAAGTTTGTGAACTTGAGCCACCGGGAACGTATTGTTCAACGATGAATGAGAGTGCCATTAAGATACCGCCACCAACAACAAATGGTAACATGTGTGATACACCGTTCATTAAGTTCTTATAAATTTCATTCCAAACACTACCAGAGGTTTCTTCATCATTTTCAGCAGCGTCGGTTCCTTTAGCATGATAAATAGGTGCTTTTCCGTTTACTGCGGCAGTAATCAATTCTTCGGCTTTTTTAATACCATCGGTAACAGGACGGTTAATTAAAGGTTTGCCATCGAAACGATCCATAGCAACTTTTTTATCAGCGGCGACAATGACACCAGACGCACGTTTAATTTCTTCGTCAGTTAAACGATGCTTAATACCTTCTGAGCCATTTGTTTCAACTTTAATGTCAACGCCCATCTCTTCAGCTTGTTTGATGAGGGCAGCTTCAGCCATATAAGTATGAGCGATACCAGTAGGGCAGGCTGTTACAGCGACCACGTATGGATTACCTGATGGTTTAACATCAGTGTTTTTAGCAGCAAGTTGTGCAGCAGCTTCTTTTGCTTCTTTTTCATTTTCAGCGGCAGTGAAGGCAGCTTGAACCTCATCTGGAGTTGTGACTGTTTTTAATTTATCAACTAAATCGGGATTAATTAATAGACTTGATAAAGCAGCTAATGCTTGTAAATGGGCATCGTTTGCACCTTCAGGAGCAGCAATCATGAAAAATAAAAATGTAGGTTGACCATCAAGTGAATCATAGTCAAGTCCTGCTTTACTTTTAGCAAATAGGACAGTAGCACGTTTAACAGCTTTATTTTTTGCATGTGGCATGGCAATACCTTCACCGATACCAGTAGTTGATTGTGCTTCACGTTTTAGAATGTCTTGTTTGTAAAGTTCCTCATCATCAATCACGCCAGCCTCAAAGTATTTATGTACCATTTCATCAATTGCTTCGGCTTTTGTTGTTGCTTGAAGATCCATAATCATGACATCTTTAAGTAATAATTCATTTAAGTCCATAGTGTAAAACTCCTTTTATAATAGTTAGATTTTCTTAATATCAATTTGTGGTAAAATTTCGTTAATTTTTTCAATAGTTGCAATATCTTCAGAAAATGCAGTTGCGGAGCCACAAGCTAGTCCATATTTAAAACTTTCAATAGGATCATTAGTTTTTGCAAAGGTACCTGTAAAACCAGCAATCATTGAATCGCCAGCACCAACTGAATTAATAACAGTCCCTTTAGGCGCATTACTTTGGTAAACAGCATCTTTAGTAATCAATAGGCCGCCATCGCCAGCCATTGAAATTAAAACATGTTGTGCACCTAATTCTAATAATTTTTGACCATATTTCACAATATCGTTGATACCGTTTAAAGTAACATTGAATAATTCGGCTAATTCATGGTGATTTGGTTTCACGACGAGAGGTTTTTCACTAATTGTTTTCAATAGTGCTTCACCAGTTGTATCAATAACAAATTGTGCGCCTTTAGAACGAATTACTTTAATTAATTCATAATAAAAATCTTGAGATAGGTTAGGAACTAAACTACCAGCTAAAATGACAGTATCATCAGACGTCAATGTTTCAAATTGCTCATTGAATAGTTTAAGTTCATCATCTGATATTAGAGGACCCTTACCATTTATTTCGGTTTCTTGGTCAGCTTTTATTTTAATATTAATTCTAGAATCAGCTTTTATTTTTGTAAATTGAGTATCTAGGTGATTAGCTATCATAGCTGACTTAATAAATTCACCTGTGAATCCACCAATAAAACCAAGTGCTTTATTAGGTTGATTCAATTCATTTAAAATTCGGGAAACGTTTATACCTTTACCACCTGGTAATTTTGTATCATAATCCATCCGATTAACTTCGCCAAGCGTTAACTTATCTAGTTGAACGATGTAATCAATAGAAGGATTTAAAGTTACTGTGTAAATCATTGTTGTACCTCCAAAATTTTTGTTTGTGTTTTATAATTTTCAGAATCAGTTACCGGCAATTTATCAGTGATAATTGTAGCCTGATTAAGATCTGCAACTTTAATGAATGAAACTTGGTTAAATTTTGATTTGTCGGCTAAAACATAAGTTTGTCGACTTTGATGAATTGCGGCCAGTTTAACTGCGGCTTCTTCAGGATCTGGTGTGCTAAATCCAAATTTATTGTTAATTGAATTAATACCGAGAAAGACTAAATCAAATTGAAGGTTCTTGATTGATTTAATACTATCAGCTCCCACAATAGCCTTTGTATTAGCTTTAACTTGACCACCGATGACGATTGTTCTAATATCATTTTCAGAAAGAGAAAGTGCATGATTAACACCGTTTGTAACAACAGTTAGATTGTTAACTAACTTAAGATAGGGAATCATTGCGAAAGTTGTACTACCAGCATCAAGAAAAATCACATTATTAGGTTTGATTAAATTTGCAGCAGCTTTAGCAACTGCTATTTTATTTGGCGTATTTAATGAAAATTTTTCTTCTAAATTTGCTTCAACTTTTAATGATTGGATGCTTTGTGCACCACCATGAACTCTTACTAATTCACCATCAGTTTCAAGCTGCTGTAAATCGCGTCGAACAGTTGATTCTGAGACATTTAATTTATGACAAATATCTTGTAACTTAATATAACCATGTTTGTCAATTTCAGAAATAATATATTGGCACCTTTCAATTGTAAGCACTTTCTCAACTCCTTATAAATAAAATACCACCAAAAACATTCAAAATCAACCAAAAACATTCAAAAATACCAAAAAAATTTGAAATATGAGAAATTGGCTTGAATTTTTAAAAGAGTTAAGTAAATACATAGACAAATGACTTTTTCTTCTTTAAAATAGTAAGTTAGTAGTCAACGGAAAGAATAGGTGATCGTATGTTTATAGATCAAGTTACAATTGAAATAAAAGCAGGTAAAGGTGGCGACGGGATGGTAGCGTTCCGTCGAGAAAAATATGTACCTAATGGTGGACCAGCCGGTGGTGATGGTGGCCGTGGTGGTAGTATTGTATTTGAAGTAGATGAAGGATTAAGAACTTTAATGGATTTTAGATACAGTAAACATTTTAGAGCTGAATCTGGTGAAAAAGGAATGATTAAAGGGATGCACGGACATGGTGCACCTGATAAAAGAGTTCAAGTACCAGAAGGAACAACAATTAAAGATGCTGAAACAGGAGCAGTAATCGCTGATCTCGTTCATAAAGGAGATTATGCTGTTGTTGCCAAGGGTGGTCGAGGTGGTCGTGGCAATATTAGATTTGCTAGTCCTAAAAATCCAGCTCCAGAAATTTCTGAAAATGGTGAACCTGGAGTAGAACGTAAAATTCAACTTGAATTAAAAGTTTTAGCTGATGTTGGGTTAGTTGGATTTCCATCTGTCGGTAAGTCAACGCTTCTTTCAGTTGTGACAAGTGCCAAACCTAAAATTGCAGATTATCATTTTACAACGTTATCACCTAATTTAGGGATGGTTCGTTTAGATGATAACCGTGATTTTGTTATTGCTGATTTACCCGGATTGATTGAAGGGGCTTCAGTTGGCGTTGGATTAGGAATTCAATTTTTACGTCATATTGAGCGGACACGTGTTATTCTTCATTTAGTTGATATGAATCCTGAAGAAGGTCGTGATCCGTTTGACGACTATCTTAAGATTAATAAAGAATTAAAAAATTATGACCCTGAATTACTTGAACGTCCGCAATTAATTGTGGCAAGTAAGATGGATATGCCAGGGGCTGCAGAACAGTTAGAAGCATTTAAAAAACAATTGGCAGAAGATTCTACAGTGGAAGAAACACCTCGTGTATTTTCTACTTCTTCTATTACTCGTGAGGGACTACAAACCTTAATGAATGTAGCTGGTGATTTATTGGAAGAAACACCAATGTTCCCAGCACTAAACTTGAAAGAACAAGAAGCACAACAAAAAATCTATGATTTCGAAAAAGAACAAGAAAAATCTGCACCTGATTTTGTTATTAATAGGGATGAAGATTTAACTTGGGTTCTTTCTGGAGAAAAATTAGAACGTCTATACCAAATGACAAATATGGACCGAGACGAAAGTTTGATGCGTTTTGCACGTCAACTTCGTGGTATGGGTGTCGATGATGCTTTACGTGAACGTGGTGCTAAAAGTGGGGATATAGTGAGAATTGATAAATTCTCATTTGAGTTCGTTGAATAATTCGGAATATTAATAATTTACGGTTACGCTATCAGCAAATAAAAGGGTAATTTATATAAGATAAGAGGAGAACGGAACAAGATGGATAAGAAAAAAAGATTAAAAAAAGCCAGATATATTACTGGCTTTGATGGCGTGAGGACATTGGCTGTTATTGGGGTTATCCTTTATCACCTCGTGCCA
Source organism: Dellaglioa sp. CoH-57-MRSF-20 (assembly GCF_056781955.1). The sequence continues at coordinate 2,443 of NZ_JBXAXV010000004.1, read as the reverse complement.
TCTAGTCTACAAGGTGGATACTTAGGTGTACCGATATTTTTTGTTGTATCGGGTTACTTGATTACTGATTTACTTAATCAGGAATGGGAACAAAATAAAAAAATTGATGTTCTAGGCTTTTATATTCGACGGGTTCGACGACTTTATCCAGCGTTATTGACGATGTTGATTGCAACTATTGCCTATATAACACTATTTCAAAGAGAGTTATTGAAAAATATTCAAGAAATTTTCGCATCAAATTTGTTATATGTTTATAATTGGTTTCAAGTTTTGCACAAAGAATCATATTTTGATCATTTCGGGACGCCATCACCATTTACGCATCTTTGGTCGCTATCAATTGAAGGTCAGTACTATTTTTTCTGGCCTATTATAGTGGCGTTGCTAATTGTGTTTTTAAAACGAAAAGAACGGATTTTTAATCTTATCTTTATCTTAGCTTTTATTTCCGCATTAGCGATGGCCTTCTTGTATAAAGCAGGATCTGATCCAAGTCGTGTCTATTATGGAACGGATACAAGAATGTTTTCAATTTTATTGGGGTCAGCACTTTCATTTATTTGGCCAAGCAGTTCTTTAAAAAAGGAAATTTCAAAAAAAGGCCGATTTGTTTTAGATGCGTTAGGTATAGTATCGCTCATAACAATTATTAGTTTGTTTTTGACTATGTCAGATCAAAGTTCGCTTGTTTATCGTGGAGGGATGTTTTTCTTTTCAGTTTTAGTTATGATTTTTGTAGCTACAATTGCACATCCTGGAGCGGATATGAACAAAATTATGACAAATCCTGTTTTTACTTGGGTTGGTAAGAGAAGTTATGGCATTTACCTATATCAATTTCCAATAATGGTATTCTATGAGTCAAAGATTCAGAGTATAGGTGATCATCCATGGCTAAACGCGCTAATTGAAATATCTATCATTTTATTAGTGAGTGATTTGTCATATCGATTCTTAGAAAGACCTCTACAAAGATTTAATTATAAACAAACATTTACATTTATTAAAGAAACCTTTACAAAGGATATTAAAAAAACTCGTCAAAAATTTTCTATTATTGTGGGTGCATTAATAATTGGTATAGCGTTGTTTGGAATAATTAACGGACCAAGTCTTTCAATTACTGGAGTGAATGCTTTACAGAATACTATTAGTGAGAATGCTAAAGTAGCTGATAAAAAGAATGCTGACGCATTAAAAAAACCGAGCTCGTCTAGTTCTAAGAAAAAACAATCAAGTAGCAAAAGTGCTTCTAAAACTAGTTCTTCAAAAGTAGTTGCTGAAAAACAAAGCCCAACATCATTAACAAAGGCTGAGACAAAAAAAGCCTCAAGCGTATATGCAACGGCAATTGGTGATTCTGTATTGGCAGATGGAGAAAACATATTACAAGATGATTTCCCACATATGTATGTTGATGCAAAAGTCGGTCGTCAGGTATATACAGCTGCTGATGATATTAGGTTGTTGGCTAAGCAAGGTAAACTTCAAGATAACGTTGTTATTGGTTTAGGGACAAATAGTCCATTTACAACCGATCAGTTTGACGATATTATGAGTGCAGTTGGTTCGGGGAAACAAGTTTACTGGATTAATGTACATGTCCCAACAAGGCGTTGGGAAGGTACCGTTAATAGCATGTTGGAGACACAAAAGAAAAAATATTCAAATTTGCATATAATTGATTGGTATTCATATAGTAAGGATCATACAGAGTGGTTTTATGATGATAATGTTCATCCAGATCCCGATGGTTCAAAGTATTATGCAACGTATATTGCAAGACAATTAATTAAAAATATGTAAAATACTTAAGAAGCCCTACAAACTATGGTTTGTAGGGCTTCTTATTTTTGGGTCTGCGTCAAATAGTGTTGGTGAGACGATAAACGTCTAATTTAATTAAGGGAAATCCAAAAGGATTTCCTTTTTTTAGTTATGAATTAATAAAATTCTTTCAAATAGATGATGCCAGTTTCTGAAACCGTAACAGCTACGTTTAAGTGTTTTAATTTTTCGGTTAAGTCCCTCTATAGGGCCATTTGAATATGGTGAAGATAAACTATTTTTAATATAATGCTGATTCTTTTTAAAAGTGGTTATTACAGTATCCATTTCACTGTTATTAGGTTGATAGTCTTCTAATAACTGAGTTAAATTAGAAGTGTCGGCTTTATTGATAGCTAATAAAATATCTTGATATGTTTCATAGACTTTTTTGAAGTTAGAACTTTGTTCTAATCCTAAATCAACAACATTCTGTTGCGTCATATATTCTTTCGTACTAAAAAAATAAACAGATTTTGAACTTTCTAGTTCTGTTTCTTGTTTGTGAAAAAGGCGCCACTGAGTTTTTAAAGCTTTGTAATAATCCCTTTATGGTTGTCAGATGAAATAATATAATTTCATCCGATAATCATGGAGGGATTTTTGTATGTCC